>CAZQFI010000318.1:0-7494 GCA_964592545.1 uncultured Geobacteraceae bacterium | reverse complement strand
CCAAAAGAGAAGAATTCGGCTTCTCGGGCAATTGCATCGGCAGTCAAAGCCGCTCGCGGCAATTCGATCATTGTCCCGATCAGGTACGATACCTTGACGCCAAAGCGTTCACACACGTCATCGGCAACCCGGATGGCGTTTTTGCGCAGAATTGCAAGCTCGTTGACGTGACTCACCAGAGGGATCATGATTTCGGGGACGATTTCAAAGCCCTCATCTTTTACCAGTTCGCAGGCCGCCTCCATAATGGCCTGCACCTGCATATCGTAAACTTCAGGGTAGGTGATCCCGAGACGACAGCCACGGTGGCCCAGCATCGGGTTGAATTCGTGCAGGTGTTCAACGTGTTCCTTCACTTCCGAGAAGCGAAGTCCGACCGCATTGGCCAACTCCGAGACATCATCATCGGTCTGGGGAAGGAACTCATGCAATGGCGGATCGAGAAGGCGGATCGTTACCGGAAGCCCCTTCATTGCCCGGAAAATACCGAGAAAATCACTTTTCTGCATCGGCAGAATTTTATCGAGAGCCAGTTTCCGACCGGCAAGATCATCAGCAAGAATCATCTCCCGAACCGCCTGTATCCGATCCCCCTCAAAGAACATGTGTTCGGTCCGACACAGACCGATCCCCTCGGCGCCAAAATCGCGGGCAACCTTCGAATCCTTCGGGGTATCGGCGTTGGTTCTGACTTTAAGGCGGCGGAACGTGTCGACCCATCCCATCAGCAGCGCAAAATTTCCACTGACTGCCGGTTGAATCTTGGGCACATCACCAAGCATGACCTCACCAAGTGAGCCATCAAGGGTGATAAAATCGCCCCGCTTGACCAGCTGCCCCGACTTTGTCGTGAACTGCTGTTTTTCATAATCAATCTTGATTTCACCACAACCGGAGATGCAGCACTTCCCCATCCCGCGGGCGACAACAGCGGCATGCGAGGTCATCCCGCCCCGTGCGGTCAGAATCCCCTGAGCGGCACTCATCCCGTGAATGTCCTCGGGACTCGTTTCGATCCGCACCAGAATAACCCGCTTTTTCAGCCGGGTCTGCTCTTCAGCCTCGTCAGCATTGAAAACCACCTGACCGCTGGCCGCCCCGGGTGATGCGGGCAACCCCTTGGCAATAATCTGTTTTTCAGCCTTCGGATCGAGGGAAGGGTGGAGGAGTTGATCCAGCTGATCGGGGTCGACCCGCAAAACCGCTTCCTCTTTACTGATCAGCCCTTCATCAACCATATCGACGGCAATCTTGATGGCAGCCGGAGCGGTCCGTTTACCGGTACGGGTTTGCAGCATATAGAGCTTCCCTTTTTCGATGGTGAACTCAATATCCTGCATATCTTTGTAATGCTGCTCAAGAATCTCACGAATCTTGACCAGTTGGTTATAGCTTTCGGGCATCACATCTTCCATCGCCGGAAGGTCGCCCTCTTTATGTTTGGCACGGTTAATCGGCTGTGGAGTTCTGATCCCGGCAACCACATCCTCCCCCTGCGCGTTGACCAGATACTCCCCATAGAAATAGTTTTCACCGGTCGCGGGATCTCGGGTAAAGGCAACTCCGGTTGCACAATCATCCCCCATGTTGCCGAAAACCATCCCCTGGACATTAACAGCCGTTCCCCAGTCGCTGGGGATCGCGTGCAGTTTTCGATAGGTAACTGCCCGCGGGGTCATCCACGAACCAAAAACCGCACCGATTGCGCCCCACAGCTGCTGCTGCGGCTCATCGGGGAACTCCTCGCCCAGATGCTCTTTGTAGCTCGCTTTAAATTCGCCAACCAGTGCCTTCAAATCGTCCGCCGAAAGTTCGGTATCCAGCTGAACCCCACGGTCATCTTTTTTCTGCGACAGAATTTCCGCAAAGATTTCGCCATTCATCCCTTTAACAACATTGGCATACATCTGGACAAAGCGGCGATAGGAATCGTAGGCAAAGCGGGGATCGTTGCTCTGGTTGATCACTCCCTGAATTGTCTGATCGTTCAGGCCGAGATTGAGGACAGTATCCATCATCCCCGGCATTGAAGCGCGGGCACCGGAACGGACCGAAACAAGCAAAGGGTTCACACGATCGCCGAACCCTTTGTCCATGCGCTCCTCTAAAACCGTCAGAGCCCGACTGACTTCGTCTTCCAGACCTGCAGGATACTGCTTATTATTTGCGTAATAAGCCTGACAGACCTCGGTGGTCAGGGTAAAACCGGGGGGGACCGGTAATCCGATCGAGGTCATTTCGGCAAGGTTTGCCCCCTTACCGCCCAATAATTCCTTCATCGACCCATCACCATCGGCCTGTCCAGCCCCGAAAGCATACACAAACTGTGACATTCTGTTGCTCCTTTTCTTCAGTGATTCAGATCATGCGAATGATCAGGCAATTTTTTTGAAGTCTGCGATCCCACGGAACAGTCCGGCAATCCCGGTTAACAGTGCCAGACGATTATTTTTGACGGCTTCATCATCAACCATAACCATGACACTATCAAAGAAATCATCGACAGGTTTACGCAGGCCAGCGATCACATCGAGTGCCCCGGAGTAGTTCTGGTCAGCCACCAACGCTGCAACATCAGCCTGGACTTCCTGTAATTTTGCAAAAAGAACCTGTTCATATCGATCACTCAGCAGAGCTTGGTCCACCGGCTGATCAAGCCCTCCCTTAATAATATTACCTACCCGCTTGAATGCAACTGCCAGCGACTCAAAATCGTCACGTTGTTTCAGCGTCGACAGGGCTTTGATCCGTTCCAGGGCATCGACAGGTTCGGCAAAAGATGCGCTTAGAACGGCATCAATCACATCAGCGGGATAGTTATCACCTGCCAACATGTTGACCAGCCGCAGACGGATAAATTGAACAACATCGGCAATGATTTCAGCGGCGGGGCGCTGACGCTTCTCTTCGAGAAGCTCAATGCTTTGTGCAACCAGTTCGGGAATTGAAATGGTGTAGCCCCGATCAAGAACAATTGCCAGCACACCGATGGCGCTGCGACGCAGTGCATAGGGATCGGCAGTTCCGGTCGGAATCAGTCCGACACTAAAACAACCGCAGATCGTGTCGATTTTATCTGCCAGCGAGACAAAAGCACCAAGATCATCACTCGGCAGCTGCCCGCCCGCCTGTGTGGGGAGATAATGCTCATAGATTGCTGTAGCAACGGCCGGATCTTCCCCTTCGAGCAGGGCATACTCACGCCCCATGACCCCCTGGAGTTCGGGAAATTCGCAAACCATCCCCGTTTCAAGATCACATTTCGCCAACGTTGCAACCCGGCGGGTCTGCTCAACCTTCTCAGGGGCAAATTGTTCCGCCAATCCCACTGCGAGGGTGGTGAACCGCTCAACCTTCTCAAAACTGGTCCCAAGCTTCGCCTGATAAACAACCTTCTTCAGTGCCTCAAGGCGCGATTCCAAAGAAACTTTCTGATCTTCGTTCCAGAAGAACATCGCATCCGACAAACGGGCGCGTAATACCCGCTCATTTCCCGCAACAACAACCTGAGGGTCTTTGGCGTGTGTATTCGCAATAGTGATGAAATGGGGCAACAGTTTCCCCTGCTCATCAACCAAAGTGAAGTAACGCTGATGCTCACGCATACTGGTAATCAGCAATTCATCCGGCAACTGGAGAAAGGTCTCTTCGATCCCCCCGGCTAATGCCTGCGGCGATTCCACCAGGAAACTGACCTCTTCAAGCAATTCGTCATCGGGATTAAGTTTCCCTCCCAGTTTCCGGGCAAGGTCCTCAAGCTGTGCGGTAATAATCTTGCGGCGTTTGCTGATTTCGGGAATGACATGGTGCTGTTCGGCCTTTTCGAGATATTCCGCCACGCCAGAGACGCTAAACTCCCCCGGAGCCATAAAGCGGTGCCCCCGTGAATGGTTACCGCTGGTCAAATCGCCAAAAGAGAACGGGACAACCTCGCCGTTAAACACTGCAACAATCCAGTGCATCGGGCGGGCAAACCGGACGTCAAGATCTTTCCAGCGCATCGACTTTTTAAATGAGAGGTTCCCGATAACCCGCGGAAGAATTTGCTCAAGCTCAGCCTTCGATTCTCCCCCCTCAATCACTTTAGAGATAAACAGGTACTCCCCTTTGTCAGTCTCTATCCGTTGCAGGTCTGCCACAGCGACACCATTTGTCCGGGCAAACCCCTCAGCGGCTTTGGTCGGGTTCCCCTCTTTATCAAATGAGATCCGTGCCGGAGGCCCGGTGACTTCGAGTTTCTGCCGTTGTTGCACCAGGGCAACAGCGCTGATCGAAATCGCCAACCGCCGGGGGGTGGCAAAGGTACGAACCTCCCCATAGGAAATTCGTGCCTGATCAAGCTCCTGGCACAGCAGCTGTTGCAGATTTTTCAATGCGACCGGGATAAATCCTGCCGGGATCTCTTCGGTTCCCAACTCAAGAAACAATTCCGCAGACATGTATGACTCCAATAACGCACCGATAACTCGGGCAAATATTATTAATAATTACTTCTTCAACAGGGGATGACCAAGTTTTTCCCGCTGCGCAATGTATCCGGCAGCACACAACTTCGACATGTTCCGCACCCGCCCGATATAGCTGGCCCGCTCAGTGACAGAAATCGCATTGCGCGCATCGAGCAGATTAAACGTATGGGAACATTTGAGGACAAAGTCATAGGCCGGGAAAACCAGCTCTTTTTCTATCAGCTGCAACGACTCTTTTTCGTACATGTCAAAAAGCGTAAACAGCATATCGGTGTCGGCTTCCTCAAAATTATAATGGGAAAACTCAACCTCGGTCTGATGGTGGATATCGCCATACTTGATACCGTCAACCCACTCCAGGTCGTAGACATTGTCGACCCCCTGCAGATACATGGCGATCCGCTCGATTCCGTAAGTAATCTCACCGGGAATTGGCTTCAGCTCAAAACCACCACACTGCTGGAAATATGTAAACTGGGTGATTTCCATCCCGTCGAGCCAGACTTCCCAGCCCAGCCCCCAGGCACCGAGAGTCGGGGACTCCCAGTCATCCTCAACAAACCGGATATCGTGAGCAAGGGGATCGATACCAAAGCTCTTCAGTGAATCGAGATAGAGATCCTGGATATTCTGTGGTGAGGGTTTCAGAATAACCTGAAACTGATAATAGTGCTGCAGTCGGTTGGGATTTTCACCGTAGCGACCATCGGTCGGGCGACGGGAAGGCTCAACGTAGGCAACATTCCACGGCTCGGGACCAAGTGCCCGCAAAAAAGTTGCCGGATTGAATGTCCCCGCCCCTTTTTCGATATCGTACGGCTGCTGAATAACACAGCCCTGCTCTGCCCAGTAGTTCTGTAGCGATAGGATTAAATTCTGAAAAGTCACATTACCTCCAAAGAAACCGTAAACCGTCAAAAATGGCGGGAATTATGGATACAAAACGGGAGCGCAAGTGTAGCTTTCACCCTTTCAGATGTCAAGATTTCAACAGGACTCCTGTGGTTATTCTCTGGTGAGAAATTGACGTGATTTTGGCTTTTTGGGCAGGACCTGGTCGAGAACCTGATCAAGAATCTGTCCCGCTTCCCGAATAGTGGTATCCCCAAACTGGAAACCGTCAAATTGATCATGTGCAACTTTAAGAGAACGGGCCAGCGAACCGACCGTTCCGAGATCAACAGCCATCCCCATTGACCCGGCACAGTCGAGACACAAACTTCCACCCCGGGATGAATCAAAGCGGATCGTTTCATTTGAAAATATTTTCAGACACTCGCTGCAATGAAGCAGATGGGGCATGTAGCCAAGAAGATAAACAAGTCGCAGTTCAAACAGCAGGCGGGCAATCTGTAAGTTTCCACCCTTTTCCAGGTAATCGAGGAAAGAGCACAACAACTCATAAACCAGCAGGTGCGGTTCATCATCCTCAAGCAGTAATGTCACAAGTTCCGAACCGTAACTGGCAAGAGCAAGTCGCTGAAAATCGCTGCGCAACCCAAAACGGGAATTCACGAGATCGGCTTCCTGGAGTAACCACAGGTCTCCGCGCCCCGCTTTCCATTGGAAAACAGCCTGCGTAAAAGGGTCGAGGACCGCACCGAAACGTTTTCGGCTGTTCCTCGCCGCCCGGGCAAAACCCTTTTGCAACCCGTATTCGGCAGTGAGCAGGGTGAGGATAATGTCGGCTTCACCATAGTTGGTATGCCGAAGAACAACAGCCTCACAACGGTGGGAAAGGTGTGCCATAGCCGACTCGGTGCTAAAAAATCATCGCAGCAGAAGAGAATCAGGATAAATACGGCAGGAATATTGTTGCCGTGCCGAAATAGATCAGGATACCGGTAATATCATTGACAGTTTGGACAAACGGACTCGACGCAATCGCCGGGTCGATCCCGATTTTTTTAAAGAATGCGGTCACAAGGACCCCCATGCAGGCGGCAACAGTGATCGCCGCAACCATGGCAACCCCGACAACGGCACCAAGGTAGACATTCTGGTGCCAGAGTGTTGCAACCGTCGCGATCGTCAAGCCGCAGACAAGCCCCATAATCAGGCCGACGCGTAACTCCTTGAGAAAGATCCGGCGTAACATTGAGAAATCGACCCGCCCGGTCGCAAAGCCACGGACCAGGATCGTCGAGGTTTGACTACCGACATTCCCTCCCATCCCGGTGATAACAGGGATAAAAGAGATCAGCATGATTGCGTGCTCAAGAGTCGCTTTAAAAAACCACATCAGCGTCCCGGTAATTACGCCACCAAACAGGGTTGTCAGCAACCACGGCAGGCGCAGTCTGGCAATCTTGAACGACTTGTAGCCGAGCAGCATCTCCTCTTCACTGGTACCGGCCATCCGCAGGATATCTTCGGTCGCTTCATCACGCATGACATCGATAACGTCATCAACCGTGATCAGACCGATCAGTTTCCCCTGATCATCGACGACCGGAACAGCGAGGATATTGTATTTTGCGACAAGGTCGGCGACGTCTTCCTGATCCATGTCTGTCCGGACCCGCATAACGTTCGTCGACATGATGTCGCGCAGCTTGGTCGTGGGCGGGACAGTCAGCAATTGACGTAACGACAAGACACCGACAAGATGGTTATGCTCATCGGTTACATAAACATAGAAGACCATCTCATAGTCTTCAGAATCCTGCAGCGCCTCGATGGCCTCTTTGACGGTAACATTCTGTTCAAGAAAAAAGACATCGGTTGACATGATGCCACCAGCCGTGTCCTCGTCATACCCGAGCAGGTGTTCAACATCGACAGATTGATCGTCATTGAGGGCCTCAAGAATTTCCTCGGCGAGCTCATCGGGCAAACTTCTGATGAAAACAGCACTGTCGTCATCAGCCATCTCATGAATAATCGAGACAAGATAATTCTTGTCGAGAAGTTCTGCCAACTTGGGCCACGACTCGGGCTCAAGCTCGGCAAGAACATCGGCGGCACGATCAATATCGGGAATAAGTTCGAGAAGGGTCTTTTGCTCCTCAAGCTGGAGATGCTT
>CAZQFI010000317.1:0-3927 GCA_964592545.1 uncultured Geobacteraceae bacterium | reverse complement strand
CTACTTGGAGAACCGCCTTTTCAGCCGCTCCAGTTCGCAATTCAAGCTGAACCTCGGGGAATTTTTTCCGGTAAAATTCGAGCAGATCGGGTAATAAACTGTAGACCGCAGTTATCGAAGCATAAAGGGACAGGCTGCCGCCATAAACCTGCTTCCCGGATAACGAACTTTGCAGGGCCTGAAAATCGAGAAGCGCCTGTCTGGCGTAAATAACAAACTTTTCTCCAGCTGCCGACAACTGAACAGTGCGATTGTCGCGAAGGAACAGTGCCTCCCCCAGCTCTTCTTCCAGCCGCTGAATTGTTCGCGTCAGAGCCGATGGGCTGAGGTTGCAGCTTTGACTGGCACGTCCAAAATGGAGCAGCTCGGCTGTCGTCAAGAAAATTTCAAGTTCCCGGATATCCATCACATCTCCCGCATAAATATTTCATTTAACGCAATACAATATACAAAATAAATCAATTTACGCAATAAACATTCCACGCTATAGTGCAAAAATTCGAAATATCAGCAAGATAAAGAGACAACCTATACAATTTTAAGGAGAATCAACATGGCTCAAAATTATTTCAATTCCCTCCCCTTCAGTCGCAAATTACAGGAACTCGGCACCTGCCGTTTCATGGATGCTGAAGAGTTTGCAACGGGCTGTGACTATGTCAAAGGAAAGAAAATTGTCATTGTCGGTTGCGGTGCCCAGGGGCTGAACCAGGGACTGAACATGCGCGATAGTGGCCTTGATGTCTCCTACACATTGCGTAAGGAAGCGATTGCCGAAAAACGCCAATCCTTTCTGAGTGCCACTGAAAATGATTTCAAAGTCGGAACCTACGAAGAGATGCTGCCGACAGCAGACATCATCATGAACCTTGCTCCCGACAAACAACACACCGATGTCGTCAATACAGTTGTTCCTCTGATCAAAGAAGGGGCGACTTTCTCTTACGCTCACGGCTTTAACATTGTTGAAGAAGGAACCGAAATCCGCAAAGACCTGACCGTTATCATGGTTGCTCCCAAGTGTCCGGGCAGCGAGGTACGGGAAGAGTATAAACGTGGCTTCGGGGTGCCGACACTGATTGCGGTTCATGGTGAAAACGATCCCAACGGTGACGGTCTCGAGATTGCCAAAGCCCTCTGTTCCGCTCAGGGTGGTGATCGTGCCGGGGTTCTGGAATCATCCTTTGTCGCCGAAGTTAAATCAGATCTGATGGGCGAGCAGACCATCCTGTGTGGAATGCTCCAGGTCGGATCGCTGCTGTGCTTTGACAAAATGGTTGATAACGGTATCGATGCACCGTGGGCCGTCAAATTGATCCAGCAGGGCTGGGAGACCATCACGGAAGCCCTCAAACATGGTGGCATCACCAACATGCTTGATCGTCTCTCCAATCCGGCAAAGCTGGAAGCCTTCGAATTGGCAGAGGAGCTGAAAGAGATTATGCGGCCGCTGTTTGAAAAACACATGGACGATATCCTCTCGGGCGAGTTTTCCAAAACAATGATGGAAGACTGGGCCAATGGCGATAAAAATTTGCTGAAATGGCGTGAAGAAACGGGTCAAACGGCCTTTGAAAAAACCGAGGGAGCCGGAGATATTTCGGAGCAGGAATTCTTTGACAAGGGAATTCTGATGGTTGCGATGGTCAAGGCCGGGGTTGAGCTTGCTTTTGAGACGATGGTCATTGCCGGAATTGAACCCGAGTCTGCCTACTATGAATCGCTCCACGAAACGCCCCTGATTGCCAACACCATCGCGCGGAAAAAGCTCTATGAGATGAACCGGATTATTTCCGATACAGCAGAATACGGCTGCTACCTGTTCGCTCACGCCTGTGTCCCCCTGCTGAAAGACTTTATGGCTGCGGTTGATACCGATGTCATTGGTCAGGGGCTTGATGTTAAGGACAACCGTGTCGACAATCAGGAGCTGGTTGAAGTGAATGCCGAAATCCGCAGCCACCTCGTTGAAGAAGTTGGCGAAGTCCTCCGGGCTGCAATGCAGGGAATGAAAGCGATCGTCTGATTCGAGAAAAAACTGATATTTGTAGAAAATTACGCTAAAATTATAGCCCCGGTGGAAATCGGGGCTATTTTACTTTCGGCATCTATAACGATAAGAAATATCATGCGAACAAAGACCGACACATTGTCCGATACCCAACGACAACAGCTCGTCGCAAAAATGCGTCAGGAAGAACAGCAACGCCAGCTGGGATATCGTGAGCAGGCTCTCAAGTTATTTCCCCATGTCTGTGCCCGCTGCACCAGAGAATTTGAAGGGAAAAATCTCCGCGAATTGACCGTTCACCACAAAGATCACGACCACGACAATAATCCCCCTGACGGCAGTAACTGGGAACTCCTCTGCATTTACTGCCACGATCACGAACATACCCGTGCAATTCAAAACGATCGAGCCAGTCTCACCGCTGATGCCAGCCCTCAGCAGGAAACTCTCTCCCACTCACCTTTTGCGAATCTCGCTGAAACGCTCAAGAAAAAGTGAGCACCCCTTCCGTCATCACCCAGTAATATTATTTTTTTCTCATAATAATCTTGACTTTCTTACATTTCATTTATTATATTTCAACAATATTATAACTACGTTTTAGCACTCCGTTTATTATCTCTCGCACCGAGGATGTCACATGCAACTATTCAAGAGCATTTATGCCAGCATGGAGAAAAGTTTTTTTCAGACACTGACGCGTAAACTGGTTGGAAACATCATATTTATTTTCCTTCTCCAACTCCTGTTGTTTGCTTGCATCTACTACAATATCAACGAGCTGAAAGACCTTCTCTCAGCAGGCGGGAACATTCCGGCTGAAAGGCTCAATGCGATCGCCGACCGAACGATCGGCCAGGCATGGACCCTGATAATCTTTTTCTTTGTCGTCATTATTGGATCACTCTTCTTCCTGCGACATCTGTTTGTACGCCCGGTTCATGACCTCAACAAACAGCTCAAAGAGATGAACAGTGGCGAAATCAATCTCTCCAACCGCCTGCAGGCTCTGTCACACGATGAGTTCCTTGAACTGGCCGATAACTACAATTGTTTTCTCGACCAGCTCAGAACAACGATTCACAGTCTGCGCAAAATGGGGATCAACGTTGCCGTCGGTGCGACAACAGTTCTGAATCAGGTGAAAGAAGCATCTGACAAAGCGGGAAATCAGGATGAACTGTCCGGTGTCGTCTTTAATAACAGTCAACAGGCGACCCAGACACTCGGTTACATCTCTGACAATGCCCAACATATTGCCGCATCGAACTCTGAAAGTCTCAATTCGGCCCGAGAGTCACTCCGCGAGCTTGAATCTGTTAACAAAAATATGGAAGAAATGTTGGAGCAGATTCAACGTCACGATCAGACCATCAAAACCATGGGGGACAAATCGCGGGATATCCGCAAGATTATTTCCACAATCCAGGGGATCTCATTCCAGACCGGGTTGCTCTCTCTCAATGCCGCGGTCGAAGCGGCCCGAGCGGGTCAGGCAGGAAAAGGCTTTTCAGTTGTCGCCAGTGAAGTAAAGAAACTTTCTGAAGAAGCGAACAGTGCCAGTGAACAGATCGCAGTTCAAATTACCGA
This sequence comes from uncultured Geobacteraceae bacterium, assembly GCA_964592545.1. Taxonomy (GTDB): domain Bacteria; phylum Desulfobacterota; class Desulfuromonadia; order Desulfuromonadales; family Geopsychrobacteraceae; genus Desulfuromusa. The sequence continues at coordinate 326 of CAZQFI010000317.1, read as the reverse complement.
TATGCTCGATAGCATCGACAATGCTCTGGCCGAAGCAAACAAAATAAACCAGGCCGCTGAACACACCATGAATGTTTCACAGACGGCCTGCGATAATTATGGTGGACTGATCAAAGAGTTTGACGACAATCATGGCCTGCTGACCCAGATTACGGCGTCAGTCGAAGAGATTTCGGCCGCGAATATGCAGACACACCAGCAGGTATCACAGATTCGTGATCTCAGTAACATTGTCGGAGAGCGAACCACATCGTCTGAACAGATCGCCGTGACACTGCAGACAACCAGTGAATCGTTACAGCAGCTGGTTGCCCGTTTTATCACCG
>CAZQFI010000316.1:0-2254 GCA_964592545.1 uncultured Geobacteraceae bacterium | reverse complement strand
CCTGCTGGGGAATGAGGCCGATCAACAGCTTATCCGTCGGGCACTGGGGGAAATCGAGCGCCTTGAATCGCTGGTCAACGAGATGCTTCACTTTTCGTCAGTATCGACCCAGAAGCTGGTGTATGGAAAGGTTGATAAGGTGGTCCTCGATTCGCTGTTTTTGATCAGAAAACAGTGTCAGAGGCAGAAGGTGACCCTGATCGAACAGATCGACACCGATCTTCCTGAGGTCATGCTCGATCCTGACCGGTTGAAACAGGTTGTCATCAATCTGCTGAATAATGCTCTTGATGCGATGCCCGATGGCGGAGAACTGCAGATTTCCGTCAGGCAACAGGATGATCATATTGTTATTCAGGTTCAGGACGACGGGATAGGAATTTCCGCTGATCAGCTGCCGCTGGTTTTTGAACCGTTTTTTACCAGCAAGGGGCAGGGAACGGGCTTGGGTTTGGCGATCAGTTATAATATTATCTCCGACCATGGTGGTGAGATTGAAATAGAGAGTACGCTGGGGGAGGGGACAACTGTGGTCGTCTATCTGCCGGTGAACAGGACTTCGTAATACACAGAATGTTGGTGACCGACAGGAGCGGTCAATTATGGAAAAAATACTCATTGTTGATGACGAAGCATTTATCCGCGAAAATCTGGAGCGGATTATCGCTGAGGATGGTTATCGGCCGATCTCGACCGAATCTCCCGATGAAGCGATAAAGATCGTTGCTGAGGAAGAAATCAGTCTGGTTTTACTCGACCTGAACCTTGGCAGTAGCAGCGGTCTGGATGTGTTACGGGCGCTGCGTGATGTTGATCCCGACATTCTGGTGATCATTATTACCGGTTACGGCACGGTTGAAAGTGCCGTTGAAGCGTTAAAAATCGGTGCCTACGATTACATCAAAAAACCTTTTAAAGCCGATGCGATACACCTGATAGTTAAACTGGCACTTGAAACTCAGAACCTGCGCCGCAAGGTCAAACGCCTCTCCCGTGATGCCGATGGGATCAATATGGTGGGGAACAGTCCGCAGCTGCTGCAGATTTTTCAGCAGATCCGCGAAGTGGCGAAGCACGAAACGGCCACAGTGCTGATTACCGGTGACAGCGGGACCGGGAAAGAACTGGTTGCTCAGGCGATCCACAACCTGTCACCGCGCAGCCAGCAACCGTTTATCGAAATCAACTGTGGCTCGTTGCCGTTCAATCTGCTCGAAACAGAATTGTTCGGACATGAACGGGGAGCTTTTACCGATGCCAAAAATCGTAAAATCGGCCTGTTTGAAGAAGCCGATGGCGGTTCGATTTTTCTCGATGAAATTGGCGAGATGGATATCGGACTTCAGGTCAAACTGCTGCGGGTCCTTGAGGATCGTAAAATACGGCGGCTTGGCGGCAGCCGGAATATCGACATTAATGTCAGAATTATCGCTGCAACCAATGCCGACCTGAAGGGGGCGCTGGAACGCAAAGAATTCCGTGAGGATCTCTACTATCGTCTCAATGTTTTTCCGATCCATATCCCGGCGTTGCGTGAGCGTCGTGAGGATATTCCGATCCTGCTCGAATATTTTCTGCAACGCTTCAGCAAAGAGTTCAATAAATCGATTCGCGGATTCAGCCGTGATGCTCTTGATCTGATGATGCGCTATCACTGGACGGGCAATGTCAGGGAGCTCCGTAACGTTGTTGAGCGGATCTGTATCATGCACAGCGTCGAAAAGATTCTGCCAGCCCATTTCCCCCGAGAAATCTGGGGCGAGGCGCCGCAGAGCGAGGTTCCTTTTGATTATGAGATTCCTCCGGAAGGGATCGTTCTGGACGACGTCGTCGGTCAGGTCGAGAAGGAGCTGGTTGGGAAAGCATTCAAGATCACCGGGGGGAATGTGGCAAAAACAGCCCGGATTCTCAATGTGCCGCGCGGGACTTTACGTTATAAACTCGAAAAATATCATTTGACCGGCGAATAGTTCCGGCAGGGTTGTTTCAGAAAAAAAGTTGTCCAATTGGCGAAAAATCGCCACATTAGACGACTTTTTTCTGTTTGTGGCGGGATAAATTGCTGTTGTGGCAATTATTTTGAGCTGCAGGGTGCGCAAAACAGAGGATTTATGGAGTGTCGCGCTTTATTGTTGAGATTGGCACTGCTGTTGCTAAATGGTCTGACCAGTAACCAAAAGTTACGTCTCTCTCTCGTCCATGATTATGGACTCTTCGCCCCGTTCCCGCCTCCTCCGGAACGGGGCATTTTTTA
>CAZQFI010000315.1:0-8309 GCA_964592545.1 uncultured Geobacteraceae bacterium | reverse complement strand
GACCCCGGTTATCTCTGTCTACGAAGACGATACCCTGTTCGAAGCCCTCTATCAGATGTCGCGAAACCGGATTCACCGGATTGGCGTTGTCGACTCACACTATACGCTGGTCGGACTGATCAACGAATCAGATATTATCCGGCTGCAGAACCGTTCGCCCCAACGTTTGCTCCAGGCCATCGATGAGGCCGAATCGATCGCGGCCCTGAAAAAAATCCACACCGAGAGTGAACAGCTGGTCGTTTTTCTCAGCCGCAACGGAGTCCGGACCAAGGAGCTGGTTCGCCTGATCTCACTTCTCAACGATCAGGTGACCGGAAAGCTGATTGGCCTACTGCGGCAGGGACGTTTTGAAAGTATGGGAGAACAAAGCGCCTTTCTGGTTCTCGGCAGTGAGGGTCGTCAGGAACAGACCCTGAAAACTGACCAGGACAACGCCATGATCATTTCTGACGATGCCAGTGCCGAGGAAATCAAAGATATTGAAGACTTTTCACAGGTCTTGATTGATTCACTCATCGAAATCGGTGTCCCCGAGTGTCCCGGGGGAATCATGGCAAGAAATGAATTCTGGCGCCGCAACCTCTCCGACTGGAAAAGTGCCATCGACCACTGGGTCGGCACCCCCAGCGGGCAGAATATCCTCAACTTCAGCATGTTTTCCGATATGCGCGTCCTCTGCGGTGACAGCTCACTGGAGACACAGTTGAAGGAATACATTATTCAGGTTGCGGAGGAAAACTCCATCTTCCTCGCCAGAATGGCAAAGAACGTCTGCCGTTTTCCGCCGCCGCTCGGATTCTTCGGTCAGATCAAAACGGAATCGTCGGGCCCCCATTCGGGCCAACTTGATCTGAAAAAAGCGGGGATTTTTGCCCTGACCGAGGGGATTAAAATTCTGGCCCTGAGTGCCGGAATGATGGGCGGCAGTACCCACGACCGCCTGACGCTGCTGGCGGAGAAAGAAATTATAAGCAAAGAGCAGCTCAATGATATAGAAGCGAGTTTCAACTTGCTGACATTTCTGAGGCTGCGTGGTCAGGTCAACTCTGCTTCTGCCGGGAAGGAGATTACCAACTATATTGCGATCAGCTCTCTCGACCGGGTCGAAAAAGGGCGCTTGAAACTGGCACTGGAAGTCGTAAAATCTTTCCAGGGGATGCTCAGCCAACATTTTCAACTCGATCTGATGCGCAGTTAGAACTTTTACCATATCAGCGGGATATTTTATGTGGTACAGCTCGATAAAGGTTGGCATCACTGAAATTGACATGGAGCACAGTAACATTGATACTATGCTGCAGCTGTACTTCAGCGGCAGAATTCCTGAAACGTACCTGGAACAGATTATCGGGAGCCTGATCAAGCACTTTCAGCACGAAGAAGAGGTTATCGCGGCACTGGGTCACGATTTTCCGGTTGACCACCAGAGGGAACACCTCCGTCTCACCCGGCAGCTGGAATTGATGCTGACCGACTGGAAGGCGGGTCATCTTGCCGGAAAAAAATTAGCCGAAGATGTCCGGGCCGCATTGCTTCTTCACGTGACCGAATTTGATATTGCCCTCAATCCACATCATCCCGAATAGGATGATCGCTGGCAGAAACTTTTGACCATACTGTGACTTCTGATGCTTCGCTATTGCTACCCACTGCTCTGCACCATCCTCCTGCTCCTCTCTTCATGCCTTTCTGCTCCGGAGTATCCTTCTCCACCCGTTGCAACAGAGTCCGATCCCATTGGTGAGATTCTTAATAAAACACCCCAGCAACCGATCAGCCTGTTGTCAAATATGGGGTATTCTGTTCAGGTTGGAGCCTTCCGAAACCTCGATAATGCCGTTTTTCTGGAAAAATCCCTGTCACGACAGGGGATTGATGCCTACTATTTCCGCCACAAATCGGGTCTCTACAAAGTCCGTTTCGGCAACCACTCAAGTTCACTGATCGCCCATCAGGAGGCCGAAAGGCTCCACGCAAAAGGAATCATCGGTTCGTTCTTTATCGTTTCTCCCGAGGACTACCCCGCCGCGAAAATTCAGCACGGCGGTCAGGGGAGCCTGCGCTCGGAACTGGTTCTGACCGCACGGAGATTTCTCGGAGTTCCTTACCGCTGGGGAGGGGAAGACCGCAGCCACGGCTTTGACTGCAGCGGGCTGACGATGGTCAGTTATCGCCTGAACGGTCTTAACCTGCCCCGCAACTCACGCGCCCAATTCAAAGCGGGGCGCTATGTCTCAAAGGGCAACCTGCAACCGGGAGATCTGGTCTTCTTTGCAACCAAAGGAGGAAAAAGAGTCACCCATGTCGGAATGTATATCGGCAAGGGTCAATTTATCCACGCCCCCCGCACCGGCAAAACAGTGCGGGTCGCAAGTTTATCGAGCCGTTTTTTCAAAAGAACATATGTTGGTGGTCGTTCCTATCTGTAGCTGCAATTTCCCCTCCCGAATTGAATGTTTTTTCCATAATAAATAAAATTTTCTTATAACTAATCTCAAGATATCCCATTAAATCGAACTATATTGATTTTATATATTAATATTATTAATGGAATTATTAAAATTTTACGCTTTTACAAATGTGCGAAATATGTAATTTTATCAGGACACCAGAAACTTTCCTCCAGCACACACGAATAAGTCTCACAACCCTGGCACCAGGCGGAGAAGCATCCGTCGCGGGAGCAACAACATGGGAATTGGTCGGATTTTAATTGTTGATGATGAGAATCTCGTCTGCTGGTCGCTGGCAAAAATGCTCAAGCGAGCCGATTTTGTCCCCGAGATCTCAAACAGTTGCGCCGACGCCCGCCTGAAGCTGGAGAGTTTCAAACCCGACCTGGTGATTCTTGACGCCGCCCTCCCCGATGGCGACGGGCTGCTCCTCCTCGAAGAATTCAAAGCGGAAAGACCCCAGCTGCCGATCGTCGTTATGACCTCAAATTACCACTCCAACCTCGCCTTTCAGGCTTTCAGTCTGGGCGCTGAAGACTACATCGGCAAGCCCTTCAACATCGATATGGTTGAACGGTCGGTGCAGAAGATCTTTGCGAGAATTGATCTCGAAAACGACTCTCTTCCGACCCAGTGTCAGATCAGAAAGAAACACCTGCCCGACCAGCTTGTCGGTAACTGTCCGTCGATGATTGAGCTGTTCAGAACGATGAACACCTGCGCACTGCAGGACTGCAAAACGATCCTGATTCTGGGAGAAAGCGGTACGGGGAAAGAGCTGGTCACCCGCGGCATCCATAATTTAAGTGCCCGCAAAGATGCTCCCCTGATCGAGGTCAACTGCGCGTCCATCCCCGACAATCTGCTCGAAAATGAGCTGTTCGGTCACGAAAAAGGGGCTTATACCGATGCGGGAGATCAGGAACTGGGTGTCTTTGAGCAGGCTCAGGGCGGGACCGTTTTTCTCGATGAGATCGGCGATATGCCCTTGAGCATGCAGGCCAAGGTCCTCAAGATCATTGAAAACCGGCGCTTCAGGCGGCTTGGAGGACAGCACGAAATAGAGACCGACGTTAGAATTATTGCCGCAACAAATCAGGATCTCCCCAACATGGTCAAAGAGGGACGATTCCGGGCTGACCTGTTTTATCGCCTGAACATGATGTCCATTACCTTGAGACCATTGCGGGAGCGAAAAAAGTGCATCCCAAGCATGGTCGAATATTTCATTGAGCGGCTCAATGCCGAATACGGAAGACATGTCACCGGTATCTCCAGTGAAGGATTGAAAGTTCTGATGGCCTACGACTGGCCCGGCAACGTTCGTGAACTGCGCAATGCGATTGAGCGGGCGATGATGCTGGAGAAAGGGAGGATCCTTTCGGTCGAGCACTTCTGCCAGGAATCACGGGCGGAGTGTATCAAATCGGGAGGATGTGACTGCGGCTGTTCTCCACCAATTTCAAACCAGATTATCCTGCCGGCAGAAGGGATCAACATCGAAGACGTGGAGAAAGAGTTTATCCGCCAGGCGCTGGCCCGCTACGATGGCAATCAGACCAAAGCGGCTCAATGTCTCGGGTTATCTCTCGATACTCTACGCTATCGGCGCAAAAAATTTGGCCTTGAAAACTATCAGCTACAAAAAGAGAAAGAGACCACGTCCATCTCCACACCAAAAGGGGAGAAGGAGATCTTTGATTCGACCAAGATCGCCCCCGCCAGTTAATAACGATCGAACACCCCCATCAGGAATCCTTCCCGACACCCCTCCCACACCGCCAGAAAGTCAGTCGTCTTTAGTCGTATGACAGATAAAACACCCGTCTCCACTGTCACCGCCACCGGCGACAATCGTCGTATAGTCCCAGCGCAAAATATCGGGATGATCACTTGCGTGGGCTTCGTGACACGAGAGGCAGAAAACATGGTCCTCTCCCTGATTCCAGGCATTTGTTCCCGGAGTCACGACTGAGCTGGGAACATCGGGAAGGGTTCGGCGGGACACCGGCGCATCGATATTATAGACGGTATAGGCAGAGTACTCTCCCCGATCAGGGATCGGGACATTGTTGGGGTGGCGATACCAGGCAGAGTTCCGGTCAATCCATGAGTGCATTGCCGGATGGCAGCGCATACACAGGTTCGACATCCCCGAACCGGGCTTCAGGACATCGCCCGAATTGCCATGCCACGGATTTTCAGGGCCGTGGCACCAGCCGCAACTATGCTGGTCGGGAAATCCGGGGAGTTGATGATCGTCCATGATGTATTCGTTGTGGTGAGAGCTGTCACGATTCTGCATATCATCCATCTCCAGCCCCGTCACCCCAAGCAAAAAGCGATAACTGTCCGCAACAGTATCCCCGGTCGGTTTGGGATCAACATTGCCGTGGTGAGCACCGTGAATACTCAGCATCGGGTCAACAATATGGGCATTGCCGTGACAGCCGTACAACCCGGCACAGGTAAAGTTCTCCGGCATCGTATCGGGGTGGACAATCCCCGCGCCCGAATTCTTCAGCGGTCCGCCGGGGGGGTAGTTATGGATCGTATCCTGTGAAAAAAGATCGACCATATTGTGCCCTTTGGTCTGCGAAGCACCACTCCCTTTCATCCCGCTGATATAGGCAAAGTTTCCGGCAGCAAGATCGATGGGATCAGTGTGCATGACCTGCGGAATGCCATCAACCATATTTGAGCCACCGGGTTGGGCGTGACAGCCGACGCAGGTCGCCGTTTTCAGCAGGTGGAGGTTGGGCTCTGCAGAGCCATCAAAGTCCATGGCACTGCCATCCTGTGAATTGTGCATGGTGTGACAGTCGGAGCAGGGGCCGTCAATCAGAGCAAAGGAGATTGAGGGGAGAAAAAAGAGAAGCAGCACCAGAAATCCTTTGGAATAAGACCTCTTTGCTGACTTCAACATGCGCCCTTCTCCTCGGTCAGTACGGCTGGTGATCGGTTCTACAGGCAGGATCTTTCCCGTTCACAACATGGAGGCCGGCAGGAACTGCCGACCTCCAGCGATGACAACATCAATAAATAACTAGTCTTTTGTGGTATGACAGGCAAAACAGCCTTTATTATCAAAACCGGTGGTCGTTCCTGCAACCATTTCGGCATAATCCCAACGCAGCAGATCATCATGCGCTGAACCGTGGGCACGGTGACAGGAGAGGCAGGTGACAACGTCGTTCTCTGTCCCGGTAAACGGGTTGCTGATAACAGTCGTCACGTCCGCTGACGCCAGAGGGGCCACAAAATTGTAGACAGCCGTTACTCCAGATGAAGCGGCCAGGTTTCCGTTAGCATCGGCATAATCAAGATATTCACCACCGGCCGTCGACAGAGCAAAATCGGTCGGGTGGCGCAACCATGGGTTGGCATTGTCTATGGTCGGTCCGTTGAAAATAATGCCGCTGCCGGAGGTGCTGCCATCATTACTGTGGAACAATCCGTGACATTCAGCACACAGGTAACTGATCGTCTGGGCATCCATGCCGGCAGTTGTTGTTGATGTGCGGTCGACACCGTAGTACTGGTTGTGATCAGTTGCACTCACTGTCAGCTCCCAGTCATTGTCTTCAAGACCGATAATTCCCCGCAGAAAACGGTAGCTCTTCGCAATCGTAGAGCCATCAATCCCGGTACCACCGGTATCATCACCGTGGTGAGCACCGCGGATATCGGCAAAATCATCGGCGTTGGTGTGGCTGCCGTGACAACCGTTGGTTCCGGCACAGGTCAGCTGAGTGGTTCCCCAATCGGGATTGGCACTGTTGATATCACCAACGGGGTCAGACCCGCCGCCATTGCTCGCCTGGAAGGTTGAAGGGATCCAGCCCGGAGGGGTGTAGCCAATTGCAGTATCCGCATTAGAAATGCCGACAACGTTATGACCATAGCTGTCGGTGGTACTCACCATATTGAAGGTTCCACCCGCCAGAGAGTTGGTCGCTGCCGCATTGACCAGATTTCCACTGGAATCGTAGTCAGGGCCGTACTCAGTCAGGGCCGGGGTCATCACATACGGGATATTTCCACCTGTAACATTGGTCCCGGTATGACAACCGACACAATCTCCGGTAGTCAGTGAGCGATGGAGGTTCCCATCTGAAGTCACGGTAGAACCGTCCTGGCTGTTGTGCATGGTATGGCAGTCAGAGCACTGGCCATTGACCATAGCCCAGGCGCTCCCGCTACAGAGGAGTAGCCCCACGAGTAAAACAAATCCTAGCTTCGCTTTCATTTAAACCTCCCTTTCCTCCCTCACCGCTTCTGTTTATTGTTGAAATATGGACGAAAAATATGGCAGTTGGTCTCATTAACAGCAAAATATATGCCTAATTTCAGCACTGCGGTGATTAACGGTATTTTTAGCCAGTTATGGGATGTTCTCGAGGAAAACGCTTCAAGTCATGAGTCGGGGAGAATCAGCAAAAGATGGGGATATGCCCCAAAGAGTGTGTCTTTTCACAGAATCGTGGCAGGGAAGAGAAAAACGAAAGCGAACCTAAGGCTCCTGAAACACAATAACTCTGGGAAGAGAAGCGGTTGGTATTGTTCCGAGCTGCTTCTCTGAGGCGAGGTCGAGAATCCGCACCTGCTGACTGTCTTCAAGGGCAACAAACAACAACCGTCGCCGCATGGCAGTTGTCATATCTGCGGGGCAGCCATCAACTGCTGCCCGGCGGGCGATCAGCTGCTGACCAAAGGGGAGAAATGCCACCGCCTGATCCTGACACAGCCCGACAAGCAGATTCCGATTCACCGGATCTGCGACGAGAGTTCCCGGTGTGACGATTGTCGAAATTGCCTGCAGGGTTTGACCCGTCAGGGGATGAATTCTCAATAGCTGCTGGGCAAAAACATCACTGACAAACAGGGCCTGTTCCGTATAGGCAAGGTCGTAGGGCTCTATCCCGACATTGACACTGTACAGCGGAGTTAATGTTTGTGCCGGAAGGACCTGCAGTTGCTGATCTCTTGGATAAAGGACCGCGAGGTACCCCTGCTGCTGGTTTTCAAACGGATAGATTTTCCCCGGCTGATAACTGCTGGTACGCCTTTGCCGGAGGATACCGGTTCTGGCATCAATCTGCAGGAGTTGCCGATTGGCAGGATCGCTGACATAGAGGGTATTGCCATCATCACTGATGCCAAGATAAGTGGGCCGATCGGTCAGGGGCAGCGGGATACGGTCGGTCAGTGTCTGCGTGACAGTATTAAATCGCTGGACAAGGTGATAGCGGCGATCCAGCAGATAAAGGAGGCGGCGGCGGTTATCGAGAACCATGTCGGCAATATCTTCACCGATGCCATAGGCCGCAACAATCCGGTAGGAATCGACCCGGGCAACATACAGCGTCTGAATTTCGGGGCAGAGGATATAAAGGAGTTCATCCGATAACGGTTGCTGCTGCTGCCGGACTTCCAGCTGCTGATGCAACGGTTGCTGCAATTGCTGGCGTGACAACCGACTGTAAATGAACAGACAGGTACTCTGGCCGCGTTTGACCTCAAAGGGTTGCCCGAAAGGGAGTTCTACCTGTTCCTGGCGCAGCAGCGTCCCGGCGGGATCCATAACCGCAAGCTGAAAACGGAGACGTTCGTAGCGACCTGTCGGAAGTGAAGCTGCCGCAATCAGCTGCTGTGCTACCGAATCGGTGGTCGGTTGCAACTCTGACAGAAGGGGAATCCACTCCAAACCGGTGGAAAACTCAAGGTCAGACAGTTCGATACGCAGCGGAGCGTCCTCTTCGGCATAATCCAGAAAGACCGACAGGTAACCGGCGGAAGAGAGATCGACAGGTTCTCGCCGGGCCACGGGATCAACCGCACACCCGTTGAGAA
>CAZQFI010000314.1:0-2003 GCA_964592545.1 uncultured Geobacteraceae bacterium | reverse complement strand
TTGGCAAAGGGGTCTTCCCATACGGCAAAGTGACGGCTGTTTTTTAGTTCTCCCTGTTCAAGAAGATTACCGTTACTCAGCAATTTTGAATATTTTTTGTCCGCCTCAATCCGCACCTTGAATTTTGCCAGAACGTCGGGGCGATCGGGATAATAGGTGATTCGTCGAAAACCTTCGGCCTCACATTGGGTGCAGAAGTTGCCACTGGTAAGATAGAGTCCCTCCAGGGCGGTATTATGCAAGGGATCGATCCGGGTTTTGACAGCGAGGGTGAAATTCTCAGGAACAGAGGCAATCCGCAGGCTTTCATCATCCCGCTGGTAATCATCACCGGACAACAACCGTCCATCACATTTGACCTCCAGCAACTCCAGCTGTTCACCATTCAGAACCAAAGGTTCGGTCACCCCGTGACGATCGGGATTCAGGTGAAATTGCAGTATTGACGTCACCTGAGTTGCCGAATCGTGAAGATCAAAATTCAGCTCAACGTGGTCCACCAGCCAGGCGGGACTTTTATAATCTTTCAAATAAATTGTTTCGGGAGTTTTTTTAGCTGTCATCTTCACTATTCAATTCGGATAAATAATCTACTGTAAAAAATCGGTTCGATTAAAAGCCACAGCCAACACCGGCGTAATCGTCTTCGTAGTCAATTGCCCCCTTGGGGCAGGCGGGAATACAGAGGCCATCCATATCACATTTTTTCTCGTCGAGAACAGCTTTCCCGTTAACCAGTGTAATCGCATTCTCGGGACAGACATCAATGCAACGGGCAGTGCCGCAGCACAGAAATTGATCAATAACAATCTTGAACATAACTATATTCTCCTGTTCGTTTTAATTCCCGGGATGCTCCTGCTCACTGAACAGTGCACCACACGACCAGCAGGCACCAAAATGACCCTCACTGTGTTCACCACACTTCTGACAAATCCATGGTTTATCACTATTGCCGCTATCATTCAACCAGCCATCCAGTAATTTTCTGGCGCGCGGAAAGACATCATTATCAACAACCCAGAGTTCCGGGTAGCATTCAATAAAGGGGATCTCCCCCAATGCCGACGATAACTGGTCGTTACGCAACAGGCAGTGAATCCCTTCATTGACCAGAATTTCCTGAATCAATGCCGCCTGCGCCCTGTCCCGATAACTGAAGACGTGGAGTTTTTTCATGGTGACAACTATATCATTTCTTGCAGAAACACTGCCATTGATTATATAAACGCGGTGTTCAGCGTTGACACCCAATCCATAGGACAGAGGTCATGCAAGAGATCATCCGGCACATATTGACATCAAAAGTCTACGAAGCGGCCATTGAGACCCCCCTTGAAGAGGCGACTGAGCTGTCGGTGGAATTAAACAACCGTATCCTTCTCAAACGGGAAGACCTGCAGCCGGTTTTTTCATTCAAATTGCGCGGTGCCTACAACAAGATTGCCCACCTCTCTGCTGAAGAAAAAGCAAAGGGGGTGATTGCTGCATCGGCCGGAAACCATGCCCAAGGGGTTGCCTTTTCGGCACAGAAGCTCGGGCTGAGATCATTGATCGTCATGCCGTTGACAACCCCTCAGATCAAAATTGATGCGGTCAAAGCGTTCGGTGCAGAAATCGTCCTCCACGGTGATAATTATTCAGAAGCGGCTGAACGCTGCCACGAAATCCAGCTCGAAACCGGCATGACCTACATCCACCCCTTCGACGATAAACTGGTGATTGCCGGGCAGGGAACCGTTGCTGACGAACTGCTGCGCCAGAGTGCCGGAAAACTCGATGTCGTTTTTGTTCCGGTCGCCGGTGGCGGGCTGATCTCGGGAATCAGCGCCTACTTGAAAGCTCTTTCACCTGACATCAAAGTGATCGGCGTCGAGCCGATTGACAGCGACGCCATGTACCGGTCATTACAGGCCGGTAAACGGGTCTCTCTCGATTCTGTCGGAATTTTTGCCGATGGTGTCGCAGTCCAGAAGGTCGGTGAACTCACCTTCGAGCTCTGC
>CAZQFI010000313.1:0-7653 GCA_964592545.1 uncultured Geobacteraceae bacterium | reverse complement strand
GCTTCCTGAATTTTTTCGGACGCGAGGAGCTCTGCCGATGTTCCCGACAGGGCAATTTTACCGACATCGAGAACGTAGCCGCGATCGGCGAGTTTCAGTGCCGCTTTGGCATTCTGTTCCACCAGCAGAACGGTCAACCCCTTGTTGGAGATGATCTTGATCTGTTCAAAGATCGCTTTAACCAGGATCGGCGCGAGACCGAGAGACGGCTCATCAAGGAGGAGCATCTCAGGATCACACATCAGCGACCGCCCGATGGCAAGCATCTGCTGTTCACCACCCGACAGGGTTCCCGCCAGCTGTCTGCGCCGTTCTTTGAGGCGGGGGAACAGTTGGTAGACCCAGTCAAGAGTCTCCTTGTTGACCTTGCTTTTGACAAAAGCCCCAAGCATCAGGTTCTCTTCAACAGTCAGAATACCAAAAACGCGCCGTCCTTCGGGGGACTGACTGATCCCCAGCTTGACAATCTTGTGTGCCGGCATCTGCGTCAGTTCGTGACCCTTGAATTTAATCGAGCCCGATTTTGCTTTCAGCAGTTGACTGATGGTGCGCATCGTCGTTGTTTTTCCGGCACCGTTGGCTCCGAGAATCGTGACAATTTCCCCTTTATTGACAGTCAGGGAAATTCCCTTGATGGCGGCGATACTGCCGTAGGAGACTTCCAGATCTTTTATTTCAAACAGGACGTCGTTACTCATCGTCATCCTCACTTCCCAGATAAGCTTCAATAACCGCTGGATTCTTCTGGATCTCTTCAGGGGTCCCCTCGGCAATTTTTTTGCCGAAGTTGATAACGGTCAGGTAGTCGGTAACCTCCATCACCATATCCATATCGTGCTCAATCAGCAGCACCGTGACGCCTTTGTCACGGATTTTAAAGATGGTTTCGAGAAGCCCCATCGTTTCGCTGTCGTTGAGTCCCGCTGCCGGTTCATCAAGGATCAGCAGGGTTGGATCGACTGCCATCGCCCGGGCCATTTCGACACGTCGTTGGACCCCGTAGGGGAGGGATCCGGTCGGTGTCGCAGCAAATTCACTGAGGTCGAAAAACTCAAGCTGTTCTTCAACCTTGTGCCAGTTGTCCAGCTCATCCCGCCGCGATGCGGGGGTGTGAAGGATGCCATGAAAGAGGTTCTGTTTACTCTTGATATGCCGACCACTCATGATGTTTTCGGCAACCGACATCTGACTGAACAGCCGGATTGTCTGGAATGTCCGGACGATGCCGCGGTCAACAATCTGGTAGGGGGTCAGCCCACGGATCTCCTCATCACGCCATTTGATTGAACCCTCTTCCGATTTGTAGATTCCGGTGATGCAGTTGAAGACGGTGGTTTTCCCGGCACCGTTAGGGCCGATGATGCCGTAAATCTGCCCATCCCTGACGGTGAAAGAGAGATCATCGACGGCTGTCAGCCCACCGAAACGTTTAGTGACGTTGGTCAGGATCAGTTCGTTATGCGCCATGATTCGATTCCTTGATCAAGAACTTGGGAATTTTGCCGAAGCTGGCGGGCCAGATGCCACGAGGGCGGAGGATCATTGCCAGAATCATTGCAAAACCAAAAATGAAGAAACGCCAGGTAGCAAATTCGCGGAAAATTTCGGGGAGGACGAACATAACGAATACTCCGAGAAGGATTCCGGGAATCGATGAACCACCCACCAGAACAATACTGAAGAACAGCACCGACTGGATAAATTCAAACGCTTCGGGGCTGACGGCGGCGTACTGGGTGGCAAAGACTGTTCCGGCCAGCCCGGCAATTCCGGCACCCAGCCCGAAAGCAAAGATTTTATAAATGCGGGTATTAATGCCGATACTCTCAGCGGCCAGTTGATCTTCGCGCAGGTAGTGGAGGGCGCGTCCCGCTTTACTCTTTTCGAGGTTCCGCATAACGAACAGCGTCAGCAGCAGGACGGCAAAAGCAAAGTAGTAGACCGACAGTTGACTGGTCAGCTGCATCCCGAAGAGGTTGATGGCATCGAGGCCAAAGATCCCGTTCGGTCCACCGGTAATGCCGCCGAGATTGTTCTGTACCACCTGAACAAAGACGATGTTGAAACCGATGGTTGTGACCAGCAGGTAATCACCGCGCAGGTGGACAATCGGTCCGGCAAGGAGAATTCCAAATATTGCCGGCAGGATGATCGCGACCGGAATTGTTGCCAGCATCGGCCAGCCGTAGTGTGAATTGAGGATCGCGGTAATGTAGGCCCCCATGCCGAAAAACAGCGCCTGCCCCATATTGAACATCCCCGCCTTGCCAAGGATGATATCCTGCGATAAAGCGACAACAGTAAAAATCAAAAAGGTGATGGCAACCGCCTGCCAGCGTGAATTGAGCAGGTTCGGCAGGATTGCCATGACGAGAATGAAGGCTGGAAAGCCGAAACGTTCGAGATTTTTCATCAGACTTTCTCCGCAACCCGCTCACCGAGGAGTCCGGTCGGGCGGACAATCAGGATGAGGATCAAAAGGATAAAGGTAAATGCATCGGCCCAGGTACTGGAAACGTAACCGGCAATAAAGGCCTGAAACAGACCGAGTAACATCCCGCCGAGCATTGCGCCGGGGATATTGCCGATTCCGCCGAGGATTGCGGCGATGAAGGCGTAGAGACCGTACTGCCAGCCCATATTGAAGGTGATCCCGCGATAGTAGAGGCCGATGAACAGACCACCGACAGCGCCGAGGGATGAGCCGATGACAAAGATCAGGGCGATAACGTTGTTGACGTTGATCCCCATCAAGCGGGCGGCGTCCTGGTCGATGGCGCTGGCACGGATTGCTGCACCCATGCGGGTTTTTTCAACAAACAGGTAGAGGGCGACCATCAGGATCAGCGACAGAACCAGGATCAGCACCTGAATCAGACTGATGACGACGCCGCCGAAGTCCCAGTAAACCTGCGGAACCAGCTCCGGAAAGATCCGCATCTGCGGTCCCCAGACCAGCATGATTCCGTTTTGGATGACCAGACTGGCGCCCAGTGCCGAAACGACAGCGGAAAGGCGTGGGGCCTGGCGGAGGGGACGATAGGCGAGGCGCTCCAGCAAAATTCCGACACACGCCATGGCAATGGCGGAGAGCAGGAAAATGGCGATAACAGCACCAAGTGACGTTGCCTGTCCCAGTACCTGGGTGTAGATGGTCAGGCCGACAAAGGCTGAGGCGGCGACCATATCTCCGTGGGCAAAGTTGATCAGCTTCATCACACCGTAGACCATGGTGTAGCCCAGCGCCACCAGGGCAAACATGCTGCCGATAGTCAGGCCGTTTGCCAATTGTTGTAGAAAAATGTCCATGAAAGGCTTGCTCCTGTCGTCAGAATCTTCTCGTTCGTCTGCTGTTCACAGGTCAAAATGGGAACAGTTGTTCCTTTTTTCACATCTGAAGGGCAGAGAAAGGGGGGCGAAAGTGCCTTGTGGCATTCCCCCGCCCCCATAGAATTTCCGATACTCAGACGTTATTGAGCGTAAACAACCTTGTAGCTGTTGTCAGACTGAATTTCGAAAGTCATGTAGCTGCTGCCAACCCGGTTGCCGTCTTTGGCAAACTGGAGGGGACCGGTGATTCCCGGGAGCGGCTTTTCCATGCTCATCAGGTAGTCGGCAACTTTTTTGGTGTCGAAGCTTTTGGTCTGCTCCATCGCGTGGATAATGGCGCGCATGCCGTCAGCATTCATCAGGGTCCAGATGGATGGTGGCAGTTTGCCGTAGGTTGCCTTGTACTCTTTCAGGAAGTCTTTGGCGACGTCGTAGGGGAGCATTTCCGGAGTAGGTACGTTGACGATGAAAGCACCCTTGGCGGCTGAACCGGCCAGCTTGGCAAAATCGGGGTTGTCGTTGGCATCGCCACCGATGAAGTCGGCTTTGATTCCCAGAGCAACCTGCTGAGCGCGGAGCTGACCACCGTCAGTGTAGTAGCCGGCAAAGAAGATGGCATCGGGGTTTTTCGATTTGATGTTGGTCAGGACCGGAGTGAAGTTCTGGGAATCGGCCTTGATTTTAGCGTAGGTGACAACATTGCCGCCCGCTTTTTTAATTTCTGCAACAGTTGCTTCGGCGAGACCGGCAGCATAGCTGGAGAAATCAGAAACAACAGCGATACGCTTGTAGTTTTTGACGTTGACCATATAGTTGGCAGCAAAAACGGCTTCAGCACTGTTGGGGAAAGAGTTGCGCAGGAATGTCCAGTAACCGTGCTGGGTCAGGCTGTCAGCGGTTCCATCAGAAGTTTGCAGAACGCCGGCGTTGAAATAGGTTTTCTGTGCAGCTTCAGCACAGGTAGAGGTGTAGGAGCCAATAACCATCTTGACACCTTTGTTTACCAGATCCTTGGCACAGATAGCGGCGGCCATTGCGGTTCCCTGATCATCGCAGGGGATAACTTCGATCTGCTTGCCCATAACGCCACCTTTGGCGTTGATCTGTGCTGCCAGCAGGCGGACAGAATCTTCAATTCCCTGACCTTCATTGGCATAACTACCGGTAATCGGTGCCTGAACACCAACTTTGAGGGTGTCAGCCCAGCTGAGACCTGCCATCATGGCGACAGCGCATAGGGTGAGCATTACGTTACGGATTGTTCTTTTCATGTGTTCCTCCTCGTGAGTGGTTTAAAACAATGTCTTTCCCAAATTAGCTTTTCCTGCCGCAGTCAATCATCGCATGGCAGGGCTCTTCATTAAATTAGCAGAAAACCGTGATCAATGCTTGCCTAAACCGAACATTTGCTTCAAAGCATGCTGGGCAATGGTCGGATTTTCTTTGAGACGCCGTTTGGAGTAGGGGAGCCAGTCTTCGCCGTAAGGGACGTAGATTCTCAAACGGTGCCCTGCTGCCAGAATAATCTTGCGCAGCTCTTCATCGACTCCGAGCAGCATCTGGAATTCATACTGATCAGGTTTCAGCCCCATCTGGCGAATCAGGTGCATTGCCTCAAAAATCAGCAGTTCATCGTGAGTTGCGATGCCGACGTAGGCTCCCTGTTTAAGTAACTGTTCCAGGCAGGTAGTATAGTTGCGATTGATGGCCTGCGGATTTTTCCAGGCATCAAGGCGTGATTCGATGTAGATCCCTTTGCACAGCCGGTAGTTCTGGTAGCCGTCAGCCAGATCGACAATATCCTGTGGGGTCCGGCGCAGATAGCCCTGAAAGGCGGTGCCGACATGACCGGGGAACTCTTCTCTTAGTTTACGGAAGAACTCAAAAGTGTCGTCAACCACCGGAACATCTTCGATATCGATACGGACAAAGTTATTCAGTTTGGCGGCTTCAGCAACCAGTTCGTGAATAATCTCAAAACATTTTTCCTTGTCGATCAGCAGCCCCATCTGGGTTGGTTTGATCGACAGGTTGGCATCGAGTTTTTCACGCTCAATGGTCCGGAGGATGTCCAGCCCGTCTTCTTTAAAGCTGATGGCCTGATCGATTCCGGTGATGAATTCACCCAGGATATCGATTGTTGTCATCATCCCCTGGTTGTTCAGATCTTTGGTCACCCGAACAGCATCGTCGAGGGTTGATCCGGCGATGTAGCCTTTGGCAAAGTGGCTGACAATCGGTTTTGGGACGTGCATGATCGTTTTTGAGACAGCGTAGTTAAAAAGTGACATGGGTTCACCCTGTATATGTCGGTTAATTCGTGAAATACCAATCCCTTCCCGGTTATTTCACCGGGAAGGGTGGCCAATTTTACTCTGCATCCATAAAGGGATATTCAAACGTTTGTGGTGGCACAAAGTTCTCTTTGATCGAGCGGACCGAGACCCAGCGCATCAGGTTCTGCTTGCTGCCCGCCTTGTCGTTGGTGCCCGAGGCGCGTCCACCACCGAACGGTTGCTGACCGACAACGGCACCGGTTGGTTTGTCGTTGATGTAGAAGTTCCCCGAAGCGTTTTCGAGTTTTGCCAGGGCCAGAGTCACAGCGGTACGATCCTGAGCGAAGATAGCGCCGGTCAGGCTGTAGGGTGAGGTCTGGTCACATAATTCCAAAGTGGCTTCGTAATCGGCATCCGGGTAGCAGTACATCGTCATTACCGGGCCGAAGATCTCTTCTTCCATCGTTTTGAAGTGCGGGTCGGTAGTGGTGATGACGGTCGGCTCGATGAAGAACCCTTTACTGTCGTCGTATTTGCCCCCGATGACGATTTCGGCATCAGCGGCTGCTGCAGCGTAATCGATATATTCAGTGATGGTGCTGAAAGCGGCACGGTCGATAACGGCGTTGACGAAGTTACCGAAGTCGCAGACATCGCCCATCTTGATCTTATCGGTCTGAGCCTTCAGCTCAGCCAGAACCGGCTCCCAGAGTGACTCGGGGATGTAGGCACGCGAGGCGGCGGAACATTTTTGTCCCTGGTACTCAAAAGCCCCCCGAACGATTCCGGTAGCCAGTGCTTTTACGTCAGCGGACGCATGGGCGAAGACAAAGTCTTTACCGCCGGTCTCACCAACGATCCGTGGATAGGTTTTGTACTTGTCGGCGGCGATGTTGCTGCCGATCTGCTTCCACATGCTCTGGAAGACGGCGGTACTGCCGGTAAAGTGGATCCCGTTGAAATCGGGGCTGTCGAGACAGACGTTGCCGACATCACTTCCCGATCCGGGAACGAAGTTGATAACGCCATCAGGCAGACCCGCTTCCTGAAGCAGTTTCATGAAGTAGTAGGGGGCGAAAACGGCAGAGGATGCCGGTTTCCAGACGACGGTGTTCCCCATGATTGCCGGAGACGTGGGCAGGTTGCCGGCAATTGCGGTAAAGTTGAATGGTGCAACCGCAAAGACGAATCCTTCAAGGGGGCGATGCTGGACATAGTTCCAGATCGGTGATGGTGAGTGAAGCGGTTGATCGGCATAAACTTCCTGAGCAAAGTAGACGTTGAAACGGAGAAAGTCGATCAGCTCACATGCGGCATCAATTTCAGCCTGGAAGGGGTTTTTACTGATATTAAGCATGGTTGCGGCGTTGACGAGAAAGCGATACGGTCCTGCCAGCAGCTCAGCGGCTTTCAGGAAAATAGCTGCCCGTTCTTCCCAGCGCAGAGCTTGCCAAACCGGTTTGGCCGCCATCGCCGCATCAATGGCCATCTGGACTTCTTTTGCCCCGGCTTTGTGGTATTGGCCGAGTTCAATTGAATGGTCGTGAGGGCAAGCAATTTTGGCCGTGTTTCCGGTACGGATCTCTTTTCCACCGATGATCAACGGGATGTCGATTTTCTCGGACTTCAGCTGATCCAGAGCGTCTTTAATCTTCTGCCGCTCGGGAGTTCCCGGTGCATAGGACAGAACCGGCTCATTTTGGGGAAAGGGAATCCTGATTTCGGCGTTATTTAGAACGGACATGGGCTTCTCCTTATTTATGTGTTACGTAAAGTTATCATTAGCGATGTCAAGGAACTTAGCAATGAAAGTGCCAAACTGTGTTTTGGAGGCTAGAACAGTTTTGATTGGGGTGTAACTTCTTGTTTTTAAAGGACGAAAAAATAGTGAAAATTATTTAAGACTGGTGAGCACTGGTTGAGGTTGTTTTTGAGAAGGGGCTTGTTATGCATTTTTGCATAACAAGCTTGAAGATGGTTAGGTTAGACCGTACTTTTTTAGTTTTCTGGCAATGGTCGATTGGTTGACTTTAAGTGCCGCAGCAAT
>CAZQFI010000312.1:0-3235 GCA_964592545.1 uncultured Geobacteraceae bacterium | reverse complement strand
GCTGCGGCTGTCGGGATTACCGCAGTTATTCAGCCGGGGGGCTCGATCCGTGACGAAGAGGTGATTGCTGCCGCTGATGAGGCGGGGATCGCCATGGTCTTTACCGGAATGCGCCATTTTCGGCATTAGAAAGCGGTTTTTTGCACGAACTCGGTGCTGTCCATTGGGTTGCGATGGGTTTCTCAGCGCCTCTGTATCTTCAGGGGTGAAAAGGAGATAAACAGATGAAGATTCTGGTTGTCGGTGGTGGTGGACGCGAACACACACTGGTGTGGAAGATTGCTCAATCACCGCTGGTCGATAAAATTTATTGCGCACCGGGAAACCCCGGGATTGCTGAACTGGCCGAGTGTGTCCACATCGGTGCCGATGAAATCACCGCTCTGCGTGAGTTTGCTCAGGCCGAAGAGATTGATCTGACGGTGGTCGGCCCCGAGGTTCCGCTGACCATGGGGATTGTTGATACTTTTCAGGCCGCCGGTCTCGAAATCTTCGGTCCCAACAAAGCGGCTGCACAGATCGAAGGGAGTAAAGGATTCTCCAAAGATCTGATGGCGCGCTACAATATTCCGACAGCGGCATACCGCAGCTTTACCGACCACACCCAGGCGGTCGCCTACATCAGCGAGCAGGGGGCACCGATTGTCGTGAAAGCCGATGGCCTGGCTGCGGGGAAAGGGGTCATTGTTGCGATGACCGAGGAACAGGCGGTCGCTGCAGTTGATGACATCATGCTCGATCAGGTTTTCGGCGATGCCGGAGCCAGTGTGGTGATCGAAGAGTTCATGGATGGTGAAGAGGCGTCGTTTTTTGCCTTTACCGACGGGAAAAATATTCTGCCGCTGGCGTCGTCACAGGACCACAAGCGGGTCAATGACAACGACGAAGGGCCGAATACCGGTGGGATGGGGGCTTATTCACCCGCCCCGGTGGTCACCGATGAATTGTATCGGGTGATTGTCGATACAATTGTCAAACCGACCGTTGATGGCATGGCGGCCGATGGTTGCCCCTACAGCGGCATTCTCTATGTGGGGCTGATGATCAAGGATGGCCAGCCGCGGGTGGTTGAATACAACGCCCGCTTTGGCGATCCCGAGGCACAACCGCTGCTGATGCGGATGAAGTCCGATATTGTTCCGGTATTGCAGGCGTGTGCGCGGGGAAAACTGGAACACGACAGCATCGAATGGCACGATAAGGCGGCTGTCTGTGTGGTGATGGCGAGTGGCGGTTATCCCGCTGCCTACGCGAAAGGTTTGCCGATTTCCGGGCTGGATGATGCGGCAAAAATAGAGGATCTGATGGTTTTTCACGCCGGGACAGCCCTGGAGGGAGGAGAAATCGTCAATCAGGGCGGTCGGGTTCTTGGTGTCACCGGGCTGGGAGACAGTGTCCGGGATGCTATCGATAAGGCCTACGTTGGCGTAAAGGTGATCCACTGGGAGAATGTCCACTACCGGAACGATATTGGTGCCCGGGCTCTCAACCGATAATGGCAGCCGGCGTAGCTGGGATGTGCGGTTTTTCAAAATAATTGAACTGGGAGATATGTGAAAATGAGTGATAAACAGCCTGTTGTCGGCATCCTGATGGGGAGCGACAGTGATTACGATATCATGGTCGAGTCGGCAAAAATTCTGAAACAGTTTGACGTGCCGTTCGAGATGATTGTTTCAAGTGCCCACCGGACCCCTGAACGAACCACCGAGTACGTCCAGAGTGCCCACGAGCGCGGCATCAAAATTTTGATTGCCGGGGCCGGAGCGGCAGCGCACCTTGCCGGAGTGGTTGCCGCAGAGACGCTGCTGCCGGTTATTGCGGTTCCGATTGATGCCACCTCGATGCGCGGGCTTGACGCATTGCTGGCGATGGTCCAGATGCCGGCCGGAATCCCTGTCGCAACGATGGCGATTGGATTGGCCGGGGCGCGTAATGCCGGAATTTTTGCGATCCGGATGCTGGCAACCGGTGATGCCGGGCTGGAAGAAAAATTACGCCAGTTTAAAGATGATATGGCAACGGGAGTGGTTAAAAAGTCAGATCTGGTTCAGCGGAAACTCTCCGATGATGGACTGATATAGTTATATTTTTATTGTATACAATCTACAATAAAGGGATTGACAGTTGCGATATTTATGATTTATTTTGCTATCGGTTACTTATTCAACACTTAAAAGGGAGGAATTTCGGATGAAAAAGTTTATTGTGCTTCTCATGGTTGCCGCGTTTGTCGGGACCGCTTTCGTCGCTGTTGCTCAGGACAAGGGTCCTGCAGTCATCAAGATGGACAAAGCAAAGAACGGTGTGGTTACATTCCATCATGCTGATCACCAGGCTAAAATTGACTGTAAAACCTGTCACCATACCGGCGGTTTCGAGAAATGTGATAGCTGCCACGGTAAAAAGAAAGACGGCAAAAAGCCCAAGTATAAAGATGCCATGCACAAGGACTGCAAAGGGTGTCATAAGGCAGAGAAAAAAGGGCCAACCAAGTGTAGCGGTTGCCACAAGAAATAAGTTTTCTACCGCAGAAAATTTGTTATGAGAAATGCCGCCTGAATCTGATTCGGGCGGCATTTTTTTATGAAGTGTGGATGATGAAAGAAACTCTCGATACATTATCGATCGGTCAACTGCGATTTTTACAGGCAGAAAAGGGGTATCGTTACTCCCTTGACCCCATTCTGCTGGCACACTTTTCTGCCGACCGGGCCAAAGGGCAGGTGGTTGATCTGGGGACGGGCGGCGGTATTCTTCCACTGCTGTTGTCCCACCTGGGAAATGCCGATGTGCTGACCGGCATCGAATTGCAACCAACCCTGGTTGAGCGGGCCAGACGCAATGTTGAGCTCAACGCACTGACCGGGCAGGTCACGATTCTCGACGGTGATATCCGGAAGATCACGAGTCTGCTGCCGGCGGGCAGTGCCGATCTGGTTGTTGCGAATCCCCCTTACCGGAAAGTTGGTTCCGGTCGTATTGCTCCCGACGATGAGCGCGCCGCCGCCCGGCATGAACTGGCCGGAGGATTACGTGAATTTACGGCTGCCACAGGGTGGCTGTTGAAACATGGCGGCAGTTTCTGCCTGATTTATCTCGCTGAAAGATTGTCAGAACTGCTGATCGAAATGGTCGGCGCCGGAATCGAGCCCAAGCGACTCAGAATGATCCATTCCCGGCGTGGTGAAGAGGCGAAGCTTGTTTTAGTGGAGGGGCGAAAGGGGGGACGTCC
>CAZQFI010000311.1:0-8510 GCA_964592545.1 uncultured Geobacteraceae bacterium | reverse complement strand
TTCCTGTGGTTTCAGAATGGCCAGTTGCTGCCCGTCGTAAAGACCCAGGTTTTGATAGTTGGCAATAAGGGCCCGCCGGGGGGGCGCGAGCAGGACATCGTGACCGAAAAAACACGAGAGGTAACTCATATTGAGAATTCCAAGCAGAGTCGGGGCGATGTCGATCTGACTGGCCAACGCGCTGACCACCGCCGGCGGGATCTGAGCCGGGAAGTACATCCACAGCGGAATGTGATAGCGCTCAATCGGTAAGGCCCGTTTTCCGGCGCTGCCGGCCTGATGGTCAGCGACAATGACAAAGATCGTATGGTCAAACCACTCCTGCTGCTGTGCCTGGCGTAAAAACTGACCAATCGCGTAATCGGTATACTTTACGGCACCTGCCCGCCCGGTCCCCGAAGGGATATCGATCTTCCCCTCGGGATAGGTGTAGGGGCGATGGTTTGAAGTCGTCATCAAATGGAGAAAGAACGGTTTCTGCTGCTCCGTTTCGCGATCGGCGACCTTGATTGCCTGCCGATAGAGATCTTCATCGGCCATCCCCCAGGCATTGCTGAAATGGATCTCACGATCGGGAACCGTTGTCTGGTCGACAATCTGGTAGCCATTCCCGGCAAAGAATGCATTCATGTTTTCAAAATAGCCCCGCCCGCCGTAGAGAAAGAATGAATCGTATCCCTTGGTGTTCAATACGCTCCCCAGCGACCACAGATCCGTTTCACGACCGATCCGTTTAATGATCGACCGGCCCGGTGTCGGTGGAATCGACAGGGTAATCGCCTCAAGCCCCCGGGTTGTCCGGGTTCCCGTCGCGTAGACGTTATCAAAGAACAGACTCTTTTCTATCAGGGCGTCAAGGTTGGGGGTCAGATGGTGTTTATTGCCGAAGTAGCCGAGAAAATCGGAGCTGAGACTTTCAACCGTGATCAGGATGATATTGGCCCTGTTCTCCGCCCCCTGATGGCTGATTTTGCGCCGGATATCGAGGGGCTCAAGGCTGACGAAGCGGCTGTTCGGTTCAACAACTTCCTTGCGGATCAGGGTATCAGCCCGATCGGTGGAGAGGTGGGAGTAGAATTGCTGAAAATCGAGCTCATTATTGCGGAATGCGGCAACAAACTGGTAGGGGCCGTTACTCGCCAGTTCATTGACATAGGTATTCTTCGAAATCTGCCGCTGAGCCTGTGTCAGGGTAAAAAAAGCGGTAAGCGGCAACAGGAAGAGAAGAACGGTGACCCAACAGCGTTGCCCGAAGCTGCTCCGAGCACTCAGAGCCGTTTGAAGGGATGGAGCAAGCAGAGCATAAAAAAACAGCGCAACACAAAAGAGGGCGGGCAGAATCAACAAGACCGGATAGGACTGGAGAATATTATCGGTGACTTCACGCCGGTAGATCAGATAATCGATGGAGATAAAATTAAACCGGACGCTGAACTCTTCCCAGAAAAAATATTCGGCAACAGCAATGAAACAGACGGCGTAGATGGAAACAAATGTGACCCCTTTCACCCAGCAGGCGTGCCAGCGCTGGAGCCAGATTTTTTCCGGGACAAGGCACAGATAGAGAATCGGCAGCACCATTGCGTAGGCAAAGAAACCACTGTCGTAAAGGAGGCTGGTTGTGAATATCTTGAATAATTCATTGCCGGAGTGGGGGATATTCTGCCAGCTTGTCAGCAGCAGCACCAGCCGGGTCAGAAAAAATACCGCCATCCACAGGGCATAGAACCTTGCAATAATCAGAAAACGGGATTGCTTCATCACGACACCTTTATCTCTTTAGGAGGGAAAGAGCGATTAAAGGTGCATTCTGAAGAACTGAAATTACGTCAAGATGACGGAAAGGTTACCCTTTCGTCATGTTTGGCGGGGGATTGCTGTCAAACCTTCGCAGGTCAGGGAGAGATCCACTCTTTTGCAGGGGGGAGGGTGGCAAAAAATTTGATCGGGCTACTCAGATCAGAGTCCGACAGTCTGGACAGTCCTGCACTGAGGGCATCGCTGTTTCCTTTGATGATAAAGGCACATTTACCCCCGCCCAGTTTTTTGCTGTTGAATTCAACGATGGACTGAATCATTTTGACATCAGCAAACGTCATTTTTTTCAGATCGAGATACTGATGATCGATAATCAAACCGGCCCCTTTGACCCATCTTGGCGAAGCAGCCAGGTTCCGCAGGAGTTTGTAAAAATCCTCAACGACCGCAAACTCTCCCGTTTTTACCAGAACGTAAGCGGGCATGTTGGAAAAATCAAAATCGTATCTCATTGGCTGTTTCCATCCAGACTTTTTCTCTGAGGACCGATGAAAATCGACAGACAACAACAGGTTATACCCGTTGACCGTTATTTATCAACCGGGAGAGAGTCAATTTTTGCGCGACACCCGGTATAAACGGAGCCCCAGCAGCCCAGCCGCGACACTGAGACCGATAATCAAACTGATCCAGAACCCTTTCGCTCCGAGTGGTTCCCCCCAGAAGTCTGTTAATGCCAGGCTGTAACCGAGGGGCAGACCGATGATCCAGTACGAAACGATGACCATCAGTAATGGCACGCGGGAGTCTTTATACCCACGTAAAGCGGCTGCGGCACCAATCTGAAAAGCATCCGACACCTGATAAAGGGCATTCAGATGGAGAAGACCTACAGAGATGATGATAACCTGCAAATTTTCGGTGTAGATTCCGGCAATGCTTTCGGCAAAGACAAGGGTCAATGTCGCAGTGACCACAGCAATAGAAGCGTTGAGCAGCAATCCGGTTTTGCTCGAAAGACGGGCTCTGTCATAGCGTTGTCGACCGATAGCGTGACCGACCCGGATCGTGATCGCGCTGGCGAGACTCAGCGGAATCATGAAAATCATCGAAGAGTAGTTTAGGGTAATCTGGTGGGATGCCACCGTCAGCGCTCCCAGCGGCGATAAAAACAGGGCAATCAGAGCAAAGATACTGGCTTCGACCAGCAGTGACAGCCCGATCGGCAACCCCAGTCGAAGCAGCTGTGGCGCCCCTTCAGCACCGCAGGTCGTGTTGAGATCAAAGAAATGGGTTTTGTCGTAACGTCTGACCCGCCAGATCGTCAACACCATACAGGCGCACATGAACCACAGGCTGAGGGCAGACGCCCAGCCGCAACCGACCCCGCCCATGGCAGGAAAACCGAGTTTGCCGTAAATGAAAACATAATTTCCGGCAATATTGACCGGAATACTGGCAAGGCCGATAAGCATACTGGGTCGAACCAGCCCCATCCCTTCACTTAAATTCCGCAGCAGAAAAAACAGCGCCAGAGCCGGAACTCCCCACGAAATTGCCTTGAGATACGCCGTTGAAATGGTTGCAACCTGTGAATCGACCTCCATCCACGCAAAGACAAGGCCGGCATTCTGAAGTAACAGGATCGCAATCACAACCAGCGGCAGGGCAACCTGAATCCCTTTCCTGGTCAGCGGCCCGGTCTCTGCGGTTTTTCCTGCGCCGTGCAGCTGGGCAACAATCGGGGTCACCGCCATGAGAACACCGTAGAGGAAAAGAAAGATCGGCCCCCAGATGCTGCCACCAACCGCAACACCGGCCAGATCGGTGGCACTGACCCGACCCGCCATAACGGTATCAACAAAGGCGAGGGTCTGCTGAGCCAGTTGCGCTGCCAGGATTGGTGCAGCAAGTGGAATCAGCTGAGCTGCCTCAATTTTCAGTAATTTAAAGTGTCTGCGTTTACGATTCGTCATACAGGCTCAACAGCAATGTCGGGATAAAAAATGGTGGGTGCAGTGGTAGCACTTCTGCAAGAGAGGGGTCAACCGAAGCCATTTATGCTGGAAAGAAAAAAGGGCCCCTCGATCAACGAGAGGCCCTTCAAGTATTGCAGACAATCAATCTCTTATTTTATTTGGCCATGATAAACTTGCCGTTTTTCACCTGAACCATCACCATCGAGTTGACATCGAGGCCATTATGGTCTTCGGGGGTAATATTGTAGGTTCCCGAAATTCCAACATAGTTCCTGGTATTTTCAATCTCTGTGCGTAATGCTGCGGCATCGGTTCCAACCTTCTTGATGGCATTCGCAACAATCATGATCGCGTCCCAGGCATAACCGGAATGGGTATTGATCGGGAATTGCTTGTCGTACCCCTTCTCCTTGTAGAGCTTGATGAATTCCTGAATGACCGGCTTCTGCGGATCGCTATCGGGGAGTTCATCAGCAACCATCAACTTGGTCGCCGGCATCCGGTCGCCCTGGCTGGCGGCACCTGCCAGCTCGATATATTTGGGGTCGGGCAGGCCGTGGCACTGGAACAGTGGCAGATCGATACCGAGTTGAACCTTGTTTTTCGCGATAATTGAACCGGCCGGACCAATCGTCCAGGCAATCAGCGCCTGCGGATTGCTGTTCTTGACTTTCGTTAGCTGCGCCGTCATGTCGGTATCACGGGTCCCGAACGATTCGTGTGCAACCAGCTCAATCCCGTATTCGGGAGCCAGCTTGGTCATCCAGCGGGCACCATCCTTACCGAAACCATCCGCAGCCGAAAGGAGCGCAACCTTCGTCAGCCCTTTTTCCTTGAGATACATAAACAACCGCTTCACTGCGATACTCGAACGTTGCGGGGACTTGAAAACCCATTTGTAGGGACCAAACTTCCCGCCCATGATAACCGGGTCACCGCCAACCGTCATAAAAATCGGGATTTGACCTTTATCGACAACCTTTTTGACGTTCATCCCGGTATCGGTCAGGGTTGGACCGATGATTGCGACAACTTTATCCTTGTAGATAAACTTCTTGGCGATTGATGCTGTTTTTGCCGGATTTGCTTCGGTATCAGCAATAATCAGCTCCAGTTTCTTGCCGTTAATTCCCCCTTCAGCGTTGATCTTGTCGACAACCATTGTGGCGACCAGTTTGGTCGGTGTTCCGATAAATGCCGCCCGGCCCGATAGGTCGAAGAAGGCTCCCAGCTTGATGGTTTCAGCCGCCATAACCGACGATGCAACCAGCAGTAGACAAATAAGCAGTGACAGAATTCTTTTCATCAATTTCTCCTTTGTATGAATCCTTTTGATAAAATCATCCGTAAAAGATGGGAAAATCCGAATTGAAAGCCGTTGCTTTCGCGTACTAGTACATTAGTACGCGAAAGCAACATAGGATAAATTGTTATTTAAGTCAATGGTTTGGTTACGGGTTGGAGTGTCGGTAAAGCAGCGGCAGGGAGAGGAACGGACCGGCAATTTATCGGGGGTCGGAGAACCGGGACAGCATTGAATCGCATGCCGTCCCGGAACGGACATTTAACTGAAAATGGTAAAAATCACAAACATGATTAACGTGGGAACCAATGCCCCTTTAAGCAGCCCTATTGGAGAAACGCCACCATCAAAATAATCTTTGAGGATCGACTGACCCGCCGGGTTCGGAGCATTGGCAATAACGGTCAGGCCACCACCTGTAACAGCACCGGCCACGACCGCATACTTGAGGCTGTCGGTGAACCCCGGAATCAGCGTGCTCAAATAGGTGATTGCCGCATTGTCATTGAATGCCGTCAGAACTGTCGCTGTCACCATCAGGGGAAACTCGGAGAGGCTGCCGAGAACCGGCTCAATCCACCACCCCTGGACACCGCCATGGGTGACCAGACCACCAAGGAAAAAACCAACCAGCAGTGCCGGCTTGAGATCAACATTGTTCTGATAGTCGGCCGTAACCACTGCAAAACCGAGGAAAAACAGCATCCCGGGGATAAACAGTTCCGGATGGTGGGCATTGAAGATCGTCCAGACCATGAAGAGAATATGGACAAACATAATCCAGAAAGGAACCGGATCTTCACGCCGGTCCCATTCGGGATCAATAAACGGCGCCCGCTGTTCGCGTGGGAGCAGGTGTGGAAATTCGCGCCGCAACCGGTAAAGCTTAATCTCCTCAAAGCGGCGATTAAAGGCCCGGTGCGCCAGCTCGGGATCAATATGTTGGTGCTCACAGCTATGAAGATACTGTTCTTCCAAATGGGCACGAACCTTGTCGGACATCCCCTCAATCAGCTCCGAAATCTTGTTCTGATGTCCCTCTTCGATCCGGATTTTTTTGGTAATCGCATCAATGGCCTTTTCCATCTCTTCACGAGAGAGGTGTTTAATCAGGATCTCCTCTTTCAAACTGAGGATGGTAAACTGTTCCTGCAATCGCTTTAACTCACCGCGAAAAGCGAAGCAATACAGCGCATTGGCCAGAACAATTCCCGCGGCCGCCTTCCAGCCGAAGGCAACCATCATATAGCCCATCCCCCATCCCCACGGTTCAGCAACCATCAATACCGGCGGAGCGGCAAAGTGGGTCAAGGTTCCCCCAACCGAGATGTTGACAAATAACAGCCCCAAAGTGGCATATCTGAATTTGGTGCTCGGTTCCAGAACATAAAACTTGCGCACCAGTAACAGAGCGGAGATCGTCATCGCCGCCGGTTCGGTAATAAAAGAGCCGAGCAGGGGCCCAAAGGTGAGGATAGACAACCACCAGGCGATCAGAGAACCACCCAGCAGAGTGGCAACCTTGTCCATAAAGATTTCAGAGAGTTTTAGAATCGGGCGGGTGGACGCCAGCGTCATGATCACAACAACAAATAACGCTTCGGTAAAATTAACCTTGTAGCTGATGTAGTTGACCGCTGTAGCCCAGTCAAAATAGACAACCACCGCAGCGACCAGGACAACGGCCCAGAGTCCGAAAACAACTTCGACCTCGCCCATAAAATGGAGGAAGCGCGATTTCTGGGAAATTGAGTTGCGCGGAACCTCCCCCTTCTCCTTTTTGAGCTCATGCTCGTGCTCCAGCTGATGGGAGACCGCCATAAATTTGCTCGCCAGAAATGTGTGGATGATGGCAAACAGGAAAATCAGTGTTCCGACCAGGTTGAAGGGATTGACTTTAACGCGGTGGATCAATCGGTCGATAATACTCTGGCCGACATCGTTGTAACTCTGCAGGTCAAGGGGAAAATTTATAGCGGCAGGGGACCCCGCGGCAGCGGCCAGCGAACTGATACCAAATAGCGCAACTGTTGCCAGCACAAAGATCAGAAACAGATATCGCCCACGTGTGTGTTCTTTTCGCATACCATTTACCTTCGGTCTGTTGCTATGAAAGATCTGAAACGCTAAACGTCCCGGGATTGTAACACATCTGGCATATGCGCCATAAGAGCCCGGTCAAGATCGGGATAACGAAACTCATATCCAAACTTTTGCAATTTCTCCGGTAACGCCTTAGTACTGCTCAACAGCAGCTCTTCAGCCATTTCACCGAATAAGATTTTAGCAAGAAAAGCAGGGAGAGGAATAATCGTCGGACGTTTGAGGACACGCCCCAGTGTTTTTGTGAAAACGCGGTTCGTTACAGGAGAAGGGGAGACAACATTGACCGGACCGGAGAATTGCCCATTTTCTAAAATATGGCTGATAGCTCCGACAACATCATCAATGGCGATCCAGCTGATCAGCTGCTCACCGTGACCGATTATTCCGCCCAGCCCCAGCTTGAACGGCAGCAACATTTTCTTGAGTGCCCCACCATCCCGGCTGAGAACCATACCGAGCCGCAGGTTGACAACTCTGATCCCTGCCTGCTCGGCGATCCGGGCAGCAGCTTCCCACTCCCTGCACACCTCGGCAAGAAATCCGCTACCACCGGGACTTTCCTCCGTCAGAGTCTCACCCGGGCGGTGACCGTAAAACCCGACGGCCGAACACACGATGAAGACCTCGGGCTTTCTATCCAGTTGTAAAAGCTGTTCCGCCAACACCGTGGTTCCGACAATTCGGCTCCTGCGAATCGCCGCTTTTCGTTCCTGACTCCACCGTCCGGCAGCGATATTTTCACCCGCCAGATGGATAACCGCATCGATATTCCGCTGCTCCCCCAGATCGATGATTCCAGCGTCAATATCCCAAGTGGGAGGCTTTGCTGACGGGGTTCTCTGCAGAGCAACGATCTCATGACCCTGCCGCGACAAATCACGCGAGATCGCCTGTCCAATCAATCCCGATGCTCCAGAAATCAGAATCTTCATCTGGCCAACCTCCTTGAACAGGGGGTTAAAAACGTTTCAGTGACGGCGAGTGGACGGAGACAATTGTCAAGACCTTCAGTTTACACTGGGCAAATGAACGTTTTAAGGCAATTTTCATCAGCCGGCCAAATTCCTCCCCTCCCGGTCGGGTTATCCGGTTCCGGTGGCAATATCTGAAAATTTTCGGAGCAGAACCGCGCCATAGGGAGAGGACTTGAGCGAAGAAATCAGTTGCGAAGGATCAAATCCCTCGCGCTGCAACGTTTCCCGCAGTTCCAGGATATACGCTTTTGTGATGGCTTCATTGAATTCGGGATGAAACTGGACTCCCCAGATATGGTTATCGATAACAAAGGCATGATGGGGTTCAAAGTTGTTGGAGGCAAGCAGCTCTGCCCGAGCCGGGAGCCTGAGAACCGACTGAGCGTGGGC
>CAZQFI010000310.1:0-2278 GCA_964592545.1 uncultured Geobacteraceae bacterium | reverse complement strand
ATGGTTGCGCTGCTGGAACACTGGCTCCACCACTGGGCACAGCGGACAGAATCGACCCTGGATGATCATCTTGTCCCGTTTATCCGCAAAACATTACGGGTTTTCATTGTTGTTCTGGCTTTCATGTTTCTGGTGCAGAACCTCGGCTACTCTATTTCGGGGTTACTGGCATCGCTGGGGCTTGGTGGTCTCGCCGTTGCCCTGGCGGCGAAGGACAGTCTCTCCAATATCTTTGGTTCAATCATGATCCTCCTTGATCGCCCGTTTACAATCGGTGACTGGATTAAAGCGGGGTCGATGGAAGGGGTTGTCGAAGAGATCGGTTTCCGCTCAACCCGGATCAGAACTTTTGCAAAGACGATGATTACTGTCCCCAACAGCGTCCTGATGAACATGTCGATCGACAATTTCAGCCAGATGCCGAAGCGGCGCATCAAACTCACCGTCGGGGTCACCTACGAGACAACACCGGCCCAGATGCGCCAGGCCGTTGCCGCCATCCGGAAACTGCTCAGGGAGCATCCGGCAATCCATCAGGATTTCTTTCTCGTCAATTTTACCGACTTCGGCGCATCATCGCTCGATATCATGGTTTACTGTTTCACCACCAGCACCGTCTGGGGCGAATACCTCGATAGCCGGGAAGATATCTGCCTGAAAATCATGGAAACCCTGGAAGAACTCGGGCTTGAAATCGCCTTCCCCAGCCAGACCCTCTATCTGCACGATATGGATGGCGAGAAACAACCGGAAGGGCCGCAACAGCAATAACCGCGAACCGTTTACCATTCCGGAACGGGGGAGAAACCCGTCCCCAAGGTGCCGGACAAGGATAGATATGTTTCACCAGATCGTCACCTGGATTGTCGATACCGTCAGCCTCTGGGGTTACCCCGGAATCGTTGTCCTGATGTTTCTCGAATCGTCATTTTTCCCCTTTCCCAGCGAAATCGTCATCCCCCCCGCCGGCTATCTGGCCTCACAGGGAGAGATGTCGTTGACTCTGGTTATTGCAGCGGGGATCGCCGGGAGCATCCTTGGGGCCTGCTTCAACTACTGGCTGGCTGTCCGATGGGGACGCCCGCTGTTTGAGCGGTATGGCCGCTTTGTCCTCCTCTCCCCAGCGACCCTGGAACGCTCTGAAGAGTTCTTTGCCCGCCACGGCCACATCTCCACGTTTATCGGAAGACTGCTCCCCGGGATCCGTCAGTACATCAGCCTTCCGGCTGGGTTATCGCGGATGAACCTTGCCGTTTTCATAATATTTACCACACTGGGAGCGGGGATCTGGGTCGTTATTCTTGCACTGACGGGATATTTGATCGGGAACAATCAGGATCTCATTACAACCTATCTGCAACAGATCACGATCGCGGTGGGGGGGCTCTGTTTTCTCCTCATTGTCGGTTATATTCTCTACAGAAAAAAGAGGAAAATCCGGCAGAGTTAAAACCCGAGAATCAGCAAAGAATTTTGAACCGGGAGAGCTATGAGTTGTTCTGTCCGGCAGTCAGGTAGGCGTAAATCAGATCATCCAGGCTCGGTTCACTGGAAGTTTTCGGCTGATTGAATTTATCGATAATCGGTTCCTCAACGATTGTCACCGCCTCAGAAGCAGGGATCCCCAGCGAGCTGTCTGCGGTAGATGAGACCTCAGCATCTTCAGTTTCGGGTTCGGACACTGGCGGTGCTGAAGGTTGCCCCGCATCACCCAGAGGAATCCCCAGCTCTACAATTCTGGTATCGAACTCCCCTTTGGTGAGACGCCGTAGCATCCCCTTATGCTGCTCCTTTGCCAGCTCCTCAACAACCTGATCCAGATTATCAACCTTGATGATATCGGCATACGTTGTTTTCTGCGATGAGATAATCGTACCGCCATGGTAAAGCAGTGTGACCAGTTGCGGACTTTTCAGCCCGCTATCCTCGGTCTGAACATGAAAGCTGGTGCCCCGATAGGTGATATTGTGATTAAATCCAACAATCATTGGTTGTTCCTCAAGAAAGCCAATCCCCGCCTAACATATACCCCAGTTTCCGGAAATAACGCAACGTCCAGTTCGACGCTGCTTATTTGTCTCCGCCAGACTCGGCACCTTCGAGAATTTCCTCAATACTCAAATTATTCCCGGCAGCCTCCGATTCCGGCTGTTCAGGAAATAGTCCGGGACGTGGTGCTTCACTATAGCTGAAGTCGGGATAGATCGGCTGATCGATACGAACATGCCCCTTCAGGGTCTGCTCAACCTCCCCCTCAACCACAATCTGCAGCTGCCGA
>CAZQFI010000309.1:0-5210 GCA_964592545.1 uncultured Geobacteraceae bacterium | reverse complement strand
CGCAACTCTCCATTCTGCCGATCCGGCGTTGCGTCAGCAGTCGATTGCGATTGCCGAATCTTATCTGGAAGAGATCAGCCTTAAAAACTATACCGATCCCGATGTCGATGGTGAAGGGAACCGGGCCCTGTTTGATGATGTCGATGATTATGATGGCTTAACCGACAATGGCGCCCGTGATCAAAATGGAAATGCTATCAGTGGGTTGGAAAATTTTTCTGTACAGGTCAGCGTTGCTCCACAGAATTATGGACCTTCAGGGATGACAGTTGCGGGGCTGAAGATTGATGTCACCGTGACCGATCTAAGCGGTGAACGTCTGACCCTAACCGGTTTTCGGGCAGATTATTGAGGCGACCCATGGAAACTGCCAAAAAACTGAAATCTGCAGCCGGCTTTACCCTGATTGAGATCGTTGTGGTCATCATCATTGTCGGAATTCTGTCGGTTATGGGTGGTCAGTTTATTGTGACCCCAATTTCCAACTACATTGCGTTGTCACGGCGGGCCCGACTGGTTGATCAGGCAGATATGGCGATGCGGCGGATGCAGCGTGATATCCGTCACGCGCTGCCAAACAGTATCCGGATCGATGGGTCGGGGCACTACCTTGAAATGTTGAATACCGTTGATGGCGGGCGCTATCGTCGTTATCAGGATGGAGGATTGGGAGATATCCTCGATTTTACGGTGGCCGATAACGGTTTTGATGTTCTGGGTGACCTGGATAGCGCTCCTCCTCAGGGTGATTATCTGGTCGTTTACAATACCTCCTCGAATGGAGTAACGGGCAATGCCTATGCCGCAAGTGCGGATAACAGGGCCGTTGTCGGAGCAGGCAGCAGTCCGAATGCTATCGTACTCTCTCCCGCGTTCAATTTTGCTAACGCTTCGCCCAACCAGCGTTTTTTTGTTGTTGATCAGCCTGTGACCTATGCCTGCGAAGGGGGACATTTAAACCGCTATGCAGGGTATGCAATCAACAGTATCCAGGCGACTCCTCCGTCCGGATCTCCAGCGCTCGTTTCACAGGGTGTCAGTTCTTGCCATTTCAGTTATGATCCTGGCGCAAATCAAAGAGCCGGACTGGTGACACTCCGATTGTCTCTGAGTGAAGACGGGGAGACAATAACGTTGCTTCATCAGGTCCATGTGGTGAATGCCCCATGAATGTCTACAATCGATTAAAAACAGATTCTGGTTTTACTCTGGTTCAGGCAATTTTCATTCTTGTTGTCCTGTCGCTGCTTGGTGTCGTTATGGTGAGCCTGATCGGGGTTCAGAGTTCAACAAGCCTTTTTGCGTTGCAGGGATCGCGTGCCTATCAGGCCGCCCGGAGTGGTCTGGAGTGGGGGGCTTCCCGAGCCAGTTCCGGTCAGTCGTGTGACGGGACAATGACTATTGAAGGTTTTTCTGTTGCTGTGACCTGCCGCAGCCAATCGTTTACCGAAGGCTCGACGGGCCCCTACGATGTTTATCTGATAAGTGCAACGGCGACATTTGGTAGCTATGGCTCTCCCGATTATGTTTCCCGCCGGGCCGAAATGAAGGTGGGGTTCCCGTAATGTCCTGTCAGGTCTTGAGAATTCTTCGGCTATTGCCGGTCGCTTTTTTATTTTTTACTTCAGTTATGACCAGCAGCGCGATAGCTGCCGTTGCTCTCGACAAATTGTCAAGCACAACTGTCGCCGCTTTGGGTGATGTGATTACTTTTACAATCACGGCCTCCAATCTCGATGCGACCCCTCTGATCGATATCGATATTCTTGATACCCTTCCTGCCGGAATGACTTATGTCAACCATGTTGTGAGTGATGGAACAGTCACGGTCAGTGGCCAGGATCTCGTCTGGAACCTTTCCTCCCTGGCTGTTTCGGAAAGTTCACAATTGACAGTTGCTGTTTCGTTGAGCCAGCAGGGATCTCTGACCAATACGGTCTCCTCCTCAGGAGCCACATCCGCAAGTGCGACCGTCATGGTTCTGGCCAGTGCAGTCACCCATTTTCGGATGGATGAGCCGATTGATTCATGGAATGGGACAGCGGGTGAGGTGATTGACAGTGGTGGAACGTCATTGCACGGGCGAAGATTAACCAGCTCCTCTCCAACAACGACAAATATTGTCGATCCCAATCCGAGTATCGCTGTTCAACATCCTTCGGTCATTGGAAGTTTCTGTAATGCTGCAATGTATGACGGTAATGCTATCGTGGAGGTCGCTGACAGCCCCTTGCTCGATTATACAACCCAGCTATCTGCTTCCGCCTGGATTTATCCGACGGCTTATCCTCGCAGCGGGCTTTATTCCATTTTGTCAAACGATGTTAACTACGAATTCCATATCAACAGCTCCGGTCATTTGTTTTGGTGGTGGCAGGCGGCAACATTGACTTCGGCAGCGACAATTCCTCTGAACCAGTGGACTCATGTCGCGATTACCCTCGATTCTTCATCTGGTGTGCGGCGACAACGGATCTACATTAATGGTGTTCTGGACAGCAATGTCAGGCATTGGCAGGGAACTTTGGCAACAAACGATTGTAATTTCCACATTGGTGGTGATGTTAATACCGGCAACTGCCAGATTATATCGTCACGAAATTTTCACGGCATGATTGATGAGGTCAAACTGTATCCTTTTGAATTGAGTCAGGAAGAAGTTGTTGCCGATATGCGTCTCGGGCGTTCATGCTCTGGAACTTTCGATCATATCCGGATTGAGCACGACGGTGTGGCTTCAATCTGTGCTCCGGAACGGATAACCATCAAGGCGTGTATGGATGCCAACTGTACGGCACTTTATCCGGGAGATATTACGGTCAATCTTTCTCCGTCCGGCTGGGTTGGTGGAGGAACTTTCAGTTTCAGCGGGGGGATTGGTGTCAGGTCGCTGGCTCGAAGTACCCCTGAAGAGGTGACACTTGGAACGACAAGTGTTTCACCGAACCCCGGTTACCCGACACGTTGTTTCAACGGAACGGCTGAAACCTGCACCCTCGAATTCGAGACAGCTTCGTGTACTTTTGATGCCGTAGAAGTCGGTGGCGCTCCACAAACGCCGATTTATACGAAACTGTCCGGCGTTTCGTTTGATGTTGACGTTCTTGCTTTGCTCGATCCAACGACAATCAATACCGATTACACGGGGAGCGTCTCGATTGATCTGGTCGATTCGACCGGAACAACCTGTCCGACCGGAACGGGGTTAACCGCAGCCACCGATATTACTTACACGTCCGGTGATGCCGGGCGGAAAACAGTTTCCTTTTCCTATCCTGATGCGGCACGTAATGTCCGGGTGAGAGCGACTGTTGCGGGAGTTGCACCGGCCTGTTCGACCGACAATTTTGCCGTGAGACCACAAGTGCTTGATATTTCCTCTCCCGATGCCAACAATCATTCTCTGACAGGAACTCCGATTGTCGTTGCAGGCGCACCCTTTACCCTTTTGGCGACAGCACGTCCCGGTTATGACGGTATTCCGGAGATTGACAACAGTCTGATTACGGGAAGCCCGGTCGCCGGTCACTTGTCCGGGGCTTTTAATCCGGCGGTTCCCGGTACCGGAATCTCCAGCGGAGCAAACATCAGCTACACTGAGGTTGGCCATTTTGGTTTAAACCAGAACGCAATTTACGATGACAGTTTCACCGCTGTTGACCAGCCCGGGGATTGTGTTGTCGGATTTTCCAATACATTGTCCGGTGGGCGGTATGGGTGTTCATTCGGCAGTCAGGCGATCCCGCTGGTTGTCGATAGCAGTGGTTTCGGACGATTTATTCCGGCACGATTGGCTGTGAGCAGCAACGATCCGACTTTTGCCAATTCATGCAGTAGCAGTTTTACCTACATGGGGCAGGAATTCGATTACCTGATCGATCCGGAGTTGACCGTAACCGCTTTGAATCAGGCCGGTACGGTGACGTCAAATTATGGGGGGAACTATTGGAGATTATCATCAACGCTGGGTGGACGAAGTTATGCCAGCAATGTGGTGACAACCGCAAATTTGACCCTTTCGACGTATGGCAGTTCAATTTGGAGCGGAACGGCTGACAGCGATGGAGTCGGAGAGGTCACTCTGAGTGGCGAAGGTTTGACCTACACAAAACCAGCGCTCCCGACATCTCCTTTTACGACCAATGTTGATCTGACGTTCAGTGCTGCCGATCTCACCGATTCTGACGGCGTATGTTTTGATCCTGAAGCTGACGGCGTCTGTAATCCCTATACGATAAGCTCTATCGTCGGTGGCGAACAGCGCTATGGGCGGCTGGTCCTGTCGAATGCTTTCGGTCCTGAAACGTTGCCCCTGGTTGTTCCGGTAACGACCGAGTATTACACCGGGTCGTCATTTGTGGTGAACACCCTTGATAATTGCACCGGTTACACCGCGAGCGATTTGACCCTTGATAATTTTCAGGGGAATCTGGCGGCTGGAGAAACGATCGCGTCGGGTTCGGGGACCCTTCTGTCCGGTCTTGGGAACAATCTGAGTTTGAGTGCTCCGGGAGTCGGTAACGACGGGAGTGTTGATGTGACCCTCGATTTAACACTGGCAACCGGGGCCGGGCTGGAGTGGCTGCAATCGTCCGGGAATAATCCAAAGGCAAAAGTGACATTCGGGATCTTTAAGGGGAATAATCATCTGATCTATATGAGGGAGTCGGTCTGGTAGATCGATGAACAAAGGTGATTGGATAAAAAAGAATGGCCCCACCGGAAAACCGGCGGGGCCATTTTATTGCAGTCTAACGGATAATAAGACTTATTCGCAAAGATCGACTTTGATGTCCCAGTTCTTAATCCGCATGGTACCATTCTCAGCAAGGTTCTGCTGCATTTTGAAAGCACGGTCGAACAACTGAGGCTCGTGACCAACGCCACGGGCGAGACAATCTTTGGAAGCCATTTCCAGGTAATCGTTCAGGATTGGCTTGTACTCGGGATGAGCACATTTCTCGATGATCAACTTGGCGCGCTCTTTAGGTGCAACACCGCGCAAGTCAGCCAGACCCTGCTCAGTAACCAGAACATCAAGATCGTGCTCAGTATGATCAATGTGAGGTGCTTTTGGCACAACACAGGTGATACCATTTGGATCAGTTTTGCTTGGGCGGGTTGATGGTGAGTGCATAATTTTCAAGTAACCGTTACGCAGATAGTCACCAGAACCACCAAGACCGTTGATCATCCGGGTACCGCCAACC
>CAZQFI010000308.1:0-7755 GCA_964592545.1 uncultured Geobacteraceae bacterium | reverse complement strand
TTTTGACGCAATCGCAACATCGGGGATGAGTGTCGCGGTTAATCCCTTGTATGGATCGGGCCGGGGGTATCTTGATCGCCTTCTCGAAGAAGCCGGAGTCAAGGTTGTGAAAATCAACGATCATCCCGATCCTTATTTTGGCGGCAAACCACCAGAGCCGGCAGCCGAGTATATTGAAGATTTTATCGGTCTGGTTCGCGGTGATGACTCCATTGTTCTTGGTTTGGCAACTGATGGCGATGCCGACCGTTTTGGGATTATTGACAGCGATGGAACCTACATCGAACCAAACTATATTTTGGCACTCCTGTTCGATTATATGATCCGGCGTAAAGGGATGCGTGGAGATGCTGCCCGCAGTGTGGCGACATCTCAACTCATTGATGCTGTTGCCAAATATCACGGTGTTCATGTGCTGGAGACGCCGGTCGGGTTTAAATTTATTGGTGAATATATCAGTGAAAATAAAATTCTGATCGGTGGTGAGGAGAGTGCCGGGCTGAGTATCAAAGGGCATGTTCCTGAAAAAGACGGCATTCTTGCCTGCCTTTTGGTTGCTGAAATGGTCGCGGTAGAGAAAAAATCGTTACACGAACTGCTTGATGATCTTTATAACCGGGTGGGGGAAATCTATACCAAGCGGATCAATATCCATCTGTCTCCGCAACTCGAAGCAGCGCTTGACGATAAATTTGCTCATCCGCCGGCTGTAATCGGCACGCGAAAGATCGAGAAGATTATCCGGATTGACGGGAACAAATATCTTCTTGATGATGGTTCGTGGCTGTTATTCCGCAAGTCGGGGACCGAGCCGGTAGTCAGGCTTTATGCCGAGGCCGGAAGTTCTGCTGCTTTGACGGAGGTCCTTAATCTGGGGCGTAACTTTATTTTAGAATAAACGTTTCCAATGTGCTGCGGAGGATATATCGGAAGTTATTCTCCCTGTATGCTCCGCAGTTCATTTGCCAGATCTTTGCTCAACCGATTCAGGCTGTCGCTAAGTTCAGTCACCAGATCGTGATGGGTCTCTCCCAGGGGGTGATGTTCTGAGAAATAGCCCCGTTTGGTTGTGTTGTCGCCAGCGCGGATTGACCAGCGTATATCAATATCGGTGTTGCCACCGAGTTCTCCTGAAAAACTGTTTACTGCCAAGTCTATTTTTATCGCGTTATCTTCCGGATTTTCCCATGGGCTGACCGAGATGGCGGCATTTGGAAAAAATATCAGCAGGTTTTTACGGATGGACTGGATCAGATTCTCTTTCAGTGGTTCACCCCATCTGATGAAAGTATCAAATTCGATTTTGTTCTGCTGTTTTTGGGTCACAATCTGTGGCCGGTCAAGATGTCCGGGAAATTTGGTAAGTTCTAAATCAATATTCAGCGGGTTGTTTGAATACACCTCGGCGGTATCGGGTGTGCCATACAACAGATAGTAAGTTGTCGGTTGGGGTTCTCCGCCGAGCTGGATACAGGAGGCGCAGAGAAGCAGTAACATTGGATAGAGGTAGCGCATTATTTTTTCCCTTCAGCCGCTCTGCCACGCAATAGAATCTGTGGATCCTGTTCGATTTCTGAGGTCAGATAGCGTATTTCACGGGCCGTCATATTCATTTCATGAAGTGTCTGGCCGAATTGCTCCATTAATTGGGAATCGTCTCCGGTCAGCCCCTTGACTTGTTCCATTGCCGCAGAGGTTGTGACGGAAGCATTATGAACCGCCTTGGCGGCTTGACTCAATTGTTCGGAAAGGGGATCTATTTTTTGGTCAAGGTGCCTGATGGTTGTCTGCCCATCCTCAATCGTTTGTTCCAGTGTGTCAACCAGGGGGACAAACCGTTCATTCAGGTTCTCCAGAAACTGGTTCAGTTGAGACGTTGTCTTGTCAAGATTCGCCAGAGCATTATGGAGGTTGGGGGAATTGACGAGTGTCTCAAACCCTTCGGCCGAGCTGATAAGCTTGTCCGCAAGCTCTTTGAACGGGATATTTTCAAAGGTTCGGGTAATCTCTGCGAGACTTGAGGTGATTGCCGGAAGCTCGGGGTAATCACTGTCGTATCCGGTAATAATAAGGGGTGCTTCAGGTAACATATCCAGATTGACGTAAAGCTGACCCGTGACCAGGCTGTCGAGTGCCATCTGGGCCCGTAATCCTTTCGCAATCAGTGGCAGCATGAGGTCTTCATCCTGCAGAGTCATCTTCAGGGTATCCATCAGACTTTTTTTTGTGCCGTCGGCTCTGATGCGGGCTGTTTCAATTTCGATAACGACCGGGATGTAAAACTCAAAATTCTTCGGGCGAACCCGGACGTTAATCTCCTTAACCTGACCGATTTTAACCCCACGAAAGCGTACCGGTGATCCGACTTTCAAACCCTTGACCGAGCTGTCGAAATAGATAACGTACCTGCTTGTTTCTGTGAGAAGTCCCCCGGGACCAAAGAAGAGCAGCCCGGCAACGCTGAGGATAATTGCACCGACAACAAAACTGCCGATGACCCTGGGATCAATTCTTTTTCGTCTATACATGGGAACCTCTTGTTGATGCTGCTCTGGTCAAAAATTGTATCACGCGTGGATCATCAGAGTCTTCCAGAAGCTTTTTGGGCGGACCTGACGCAATGATTCTTTTTTCATCCGAATCAAGAAAGATAGAATTGTCACCAATGGCAAAGATACTTGCGAGTTCGTGAGTTACGATGACAACTGTTGAGCCGAGGCTGTCGCGCAGTTCTAAAATGAGATCATCAAGCAGGCATGAACTGACGGGGTCGAGTCCCGCTGAAGGTTCATCGAAAAACAGGATGTCGGGATCGAGAGCTATTGCCCGTGCCAGTCCGGCCCGCTTCTGCATGCCACCGCTGATTTCGGAAGGGTAGTAGTCTTCAAATCCGGCCAGTCCGACCAGCGAGAGTTTGTATGAGATGATCTCGTCGATCTGCTTCTGGTTTAAATCGGTATATTCGCTCAGGGGGAGAGCGATATTTTCAGACAATGTCATGGAGCTCCAGAGGGCTCCCCCCTGATAAAGGACACCATTACGGCTGATAATCTTGTTGCGCTCTTCGGGGGAGCATTGCCAGAAATCGATTTCGTTGATAAACACATT
The DNA here is from genome assembly GCA_964592545.1 of uncultured Geobacteraceae bacterium. Lineage (GTDB taxonomy): Bacteria > Desulfobacterota > Desulfuromonadia > Desulfuromonadales > Geopsychrobacteraceae > Desulfuromusa. Next base: position 4,647 of record CAZQFI010000308.1, on the reverse strand, counting down.
TCCCTGGCTCGGTTCCATCAGCCCGACGAGGTGCCGCAGCAGAGTGCTCTTGCCACAGCCGCTTCCCCCCATGATGACAAATATTTCTCCACGATTGACGGTAAAATTAAGATTCTGCTGGATGATAATGTCACCGTAAGCCGTGGTCAGGTTACGTATGTCAAGGTGAACTTCTGCCATTCTCTCAAATTCCAATCAGCTGACAGACAACGGTAATGATAGCATCGGCAACAATTATCAGAACAATCGATGTCACTACAGCGCTCGTTGCAGCAAACCCCACCGCCGAAGCACTGCGGCCACATTGCAGGCCACGAAAGCAGCCGGATGTCGCAACGAGGATACCGAAAACGCCGGCTTTAAAAATCCCGACGCTGAAGTGTTTCAGCGGGACAAATCCTTGAATTTGCTGGAAATACTGGAAAAAAGAAATATCGAGCATGGTGGCACTGACGATGGCCCCGCCGATGATTCCCATAAAGTCTGCGTAGATACACAGAAGCGGCATCATCAGACACAGAGCCAGCAGCCGCGGGAAGACCAGAAACTCAATTGGTGAGATCCCCATGGTCTTAAGGGCGTCAATCTCTTCATTGACCTGCATTGTTCCCAGTTGGGCCGCGTAAGCGGCGCCGGTGCGTCCCGCCATGATGATGGCTGTCATCATCGCACCCATCTCGCGCGCCATACCTAATCCGACCAGGTTCGCGATATAAATTTCAGCTCCAAATATGCGTAATTGAACGGCACCGACAAAAGCGAGAATCATCCCGACAAGGAGGCTGATCAGGGTGACAATAAGCAGGGCGGAGGGGCCCGCTGCTTCAATTTGGAAAAACAGGTCGGAATAGCGAAACCGGGCCCGACCCCGGAAAAAGTTTAGAATACCGAGAATAACCTCACCAAGGAACGCCAGCAGGTCGCTCCAGTTGCGGTGCATTTCAATCGTAACATTCCCGATTTTTGTCAGGACCGGTTGTCCCAGAGTTGTCCGGCGGGCCCCTTTACGTTCGGGGACGGCAAAGGAAAGTTGCAGGAGCTTCTGGGCTCCGACCGGGAGCGTTTCCCTGGAAACCTGAATATCGTTTTTTTGACAATATTTGATCAGGTCGATCAGGAAAATCATCAAGCTGCTGTCCCATTTTTTTAAATCGTGATGTTCAAAGGATAAACGGGATGGCTGGATTTCATCAATCTTCCTGAGGAGAGAACCGGGCCTGGGGCTTTTTTTTTGCAGAGACCACTCCCCCGAGAGGTGGAGACAGATCCCGGTCTCGCTGTGACTAAGGTGATACTTGTCAGTTTCCTGAATCGACATGAAAAAAGAGTGATTCCCCCATCATATTCTGTTTCTTAACCGAAATGGTCAGCTGAAAAATAGCATGTTGATCTTAAATAATCCAGTCGTTCTAAACGGGGAGACACTTTGTATGAGAAGGTTCAGTGAGACATAAGCGGTTCCAGCACAGTGACCTGATTTCGACCATTTTGCTTGGACATGTACAAACCACGGTCGGCTGTTTCTATTAAAGTACTTTTTGATACATCTGCACCTTCTTTGTTGAAGGTTGTCGCTCCGGCACTGACAGTCACATAAATGAGTTGTCCATCCGCCAGAGTTGCAATTCCTTCGACACAGCGCCTGAGGCGGGCGGCGAAAACTTTGACCCCGGCAGCACTGGTTTCGGGCAGGATGACTGCAAACTCCTCTCCTCCGTAACGAGCGACGATGTCACAAGGTCTGACAGCATTATTGACGGCTCTGGCAATATTCATCAAAACCAGATCTCCTGCCGGATGACCGTGGGTGTCGTTGACCTTCTTGAAATAGTCGATATCAAACAGGATCAGAGACACAGATGACTGGTAGCGCGAGGCGCGATTGAGTTCATTGCCGAGGGCTTCCTGAAAATAACGGTGGTTGTAGAGACCGGTTAGCCCGTCACGATAGACGAGTTCTTTCAGGCGGCTGTTGGCATCCTGCAGTTCATGGGCAAGCTTTTCTACTTTTGCCTTGGCCTCTTTCATTTCAAGAATGACTTGTTCCGAACTCAGGTTCAGTTTTCCGAGCTCGACATTGGCTTCCTGCAACAGCAATGAGTAGGGCTTGATTTCTCCCGGATCAAGTTCGAAAGATTCAAGAATTTCACGACTTTTACTGGCAACATTATCAAGTAATTCAGCGGCCAGGCTTTCGGTCATATGAAATGTCTCTACAAGATCTTTCTGGAGGAGGCGTGCCTTTTCGGCACCTTCGTCACCATTGTAGATATCGGACAGCAGATCTGCGTAATAGATGATTTGAGTTGACTCTTGAAAGCTGTTAGCGGCGTGGGGAGTGTGATGGCTGATAATTGGTTCGCTGATAGAGTCGGGGAGTTTCCAATTGGTCAATAAAGCATAGCCGACCTGTTGGTGATCAAAGCCGTACTTCTTTTTTTCCAGGACCGGTAAATCTATCTCTGATAGTCGAGATTCACTCAGAAGGATATTGTACTCTTCACCCTTGGTCAGGGAAATAACCAGCATCCCAATATCCTGGAGCAATGCCGTCACAAAAATATCGTCATCTCTGTGTTGCACGGCTTTGGCCAGCAGTTCTGCTGCAACAGCTGTTGTAACAGATCTTTTCCAGAAATGTTCAAAATCGAAACCGGTATGAGTATCGCTACTCAGTTCCGCAGCGATCACAAAAGAGAGAGCGATGTTTTTGATAACCTGTGTTCCGAGGATTGACATGGCACGTTTGATATTGGTGATCGAACCATTACAGTTGAAAATACCCGAGTTGGCAACTTTCAGCATTTTCGCGGTCAGTACCGGATCTGTGGCGATAATTTCTCCCAATTCAGCAAGGGCGGCATCGTCCTTCTGGACAGCGTTGAGAATTTTCACCGCAATCGCCGGAGGGGAGGGGAAATTCAATTCATTTTCGATGAGCTGTTGAATGTTGAGGTAGTTTTCATTTGTCTGCATAGCTTGATCCCGATACGCAATTAAGAAGAAGATGCCATCTCAGCCTGTAGAATTGTGACCTGGTTTCGTCCGTTCTTTTTTGACATGTAGAGGGCCTGATCTGCTGTTTTAAACAAAATGTCCTTGGTGATTTCCTGTTGCTCCGGACTGAACGTTGTTCCCCCCACACTGATCGTCACCCGGATGTTCTGCTGATCGCATGGGGTGACAATGCCCTCAACGCTGCGCCGCAACCGCGCCGCAAATACCTTTACCCCGGTCATATCTGTTTCGGGTAATATGACCGCGAATTCCTCACCGCCATAGCGGGCGACGATATCGCTGGGACGGACGGTTTGTTTTATCGTTGTCGCCAGATGACTCAACACTTTGTCTCCTGCCGGATGACCATGCGTGTCGTTGACCTTTTTGAAAAAGTCGATATCAAACAGGATCAGCGAAACCGTTGTCTTGTATCTGGCCGCCCGGGCCAGTTCGTTGCTCAGACATTCCTGAAAATATCGATGGTTATACAGCCCGGTCAGGGCATCAATATAGACCAGATCGTTCAGACGTGAGTTTGCATCTTTCAGTTCATTGGCGAGGCGTTCAGACTTTTCTTTGGCGTCTCTCAATTCAATAACCAGCTGCTCGTACGACAGGTTCAGCCGCCCCAGCTCTTCATTGGCTTCCTGGAGCATCTGTGAATACGGTTTCATGTCGCCTGGCTCGATATCAAATGTACCGAGGATCTCAATACTTCTGGCTGCAACATCGTCGAGAAGGGTTCTGATCTTCTCCTGTTCCAGGGAGTAGTGTTCGATCAGATCGTTCTGCAGCAGGTGGACCTTTTCGGCGCTATTGGCTTCGTTGTAGATAGCTGAAAGGCGGTCTGCAAACAGCAGAATTCTCGCTGTCTGGCGGTTTTTCTCCGGTGCTGAATCGGGATCGTGGTGATGGGCTATCGGGATGGAAATTCTGTCGGGAAGCCCCCACTTTTCCACCAGGATTGATCCCACCTGCTGGTGATCAAAGTTGTAGGCCTCCTGTTCGACGCTTACCAGTGATTGTCCCGTAAGATCCAATGCCTGGAAAATCTTGCTGTATTCATCCTTTTTGTTGAGAAAAATAACCAGCATACCGATATCGTGGAGCAACGCGGTAACAAAGATATCGTCGTCTTTCAGTTCAAGCTGCTGCATCAACAGCTCTGCTGCGACAGCTGAGGTCACAGAGCGGCGCCAGTAGTCGTCAAAATCGAATCCGGATTGATTCTCTCCCCGCAGATCGGTAGCGATAACAAATGAGAGGGCAATATTTTTTATGATATTGGTCCCGAGCACCGAAAGGGCACGATCGATGCTGGTGACCTTGCTCTTTAAAGGATAAAAACCGGAGTTGGCAATTTGTAACATTTTTCCGGTGAGAGCCGGGTCGGCAGAGATTATCTGAACCAGTTTGTTCAGGTCGGCGTTCTTATTTTGGACGGTATTGAGGATCTGTACCGCGATGGCAGGAGGCGAGGGGAGAGTCACTTCCCCTTCTATCAGTTGTTGAAGTTGATTTTTTGACATCGAAACTCTTTTGAGAAGAATTTAGTTTATATAATTTAATAATTATTATTTTAGATTGGAAATAGCAGAAATTCAAGTAAAAGCTTTGAAAATTCTTATTTTTTCTGATTTACAGAAG
>CAZQFI010000307.1:0-2342 GCA_964592545.1 uncultured Geobacteraceae bacterium | reverse complement strand
CTGTGGGAGTTCAGTGTCGAAAAAGAGTCGCAGGAAGAGTTCGGGTTACAGGTTGAGCATCCACAACCGCGGCAGTGTGGTAATCAATGTCAGTTCTGTTTTGTCCATCAGCTCCCGAAAGGGATGCGGCGCACCCTCTATGTCAAGGATGAGGATTACCGGTTCTCCTACCTTTACGGGTCCTACATGACCCTGACGAACCTCGATGAGAACGATCTGCACCGGATTATTGGTGATCAACTGTCTCCCCTTTATATTTCTGTCCACGCAACTGAGCACACGCTACGTAGCAAACTGCTGGGAGCCGATATCCCGGAGATTCTTCCGCTGATCGAGCGTCTGACAACTGCCGGAATTGAACTTCATTGTCAGATCGTTCTGTGTCCCGGGTTAAATGACGGAGATGCTCTGTGTCAGACAATTGAAGATCTCGCAAGGTTCTCCCCTAAGATCATTTCACTGGCAGTTGTTCCGGTCGGTCTGACAAAGCACCGGTTACGACTGCCTCAATTACAGAAGGTTGGAGAAAAAGCTGCGCTTGCCAACCTTGAAGTTATTCACCGTTATCAGGATGTTTTTTTGAGGAAAAATGGGAGTCGTTTTGTTTTTCCGGCTGATGAGTTTTACCTGTTGGCACGGGAGCCGCTTCCCGATTTTTCACATTATGAAGATTTTCCCCAGATCGAAAACGGTGTCGGACTGATTGTCCAGTTCCGTCAACAGATTGCCGAGGTTCTCGCTGAGGCTGAGGAACTTGAGCTTAATCGGGTCACGTTGGTGACAGGAGTCTCTTTTCAATCTGAATTGGAGCAGTTTGCCCATAAGCTTGCTGAGGTCATGGCCATTGAACTTGTCGTGATCGCAATTGATAACCATTTTTTTGGGACCGATGTCACTGTTGCCGGGCTGGTGACCGGTCGCGATTTGCTGGCACAGCTTGGTAAACTGGATCTCGGTGATGGGGTGATACTTCCCGATGTGATGCTCAAGGATCAGGGAGAATTGTTTCTTGACGATGTTGATATCGGTGAGCTGGGCGAAAAGTTGAAATGTCCTGTTCTGGCTGTTGAAACATCCCCGTGGGGAATCCTTGATGGCCTGGAACTTTTGGCTGGTGATGGTGTTGAAATCATTCATGTGTAGATTACTGTGTAGTGCGGAGGGCTTTCTGTGAAAGAGAATTCTGTTTCTGCCTTGTCGCAACCCGATTGCCCGCGTCCGATACCCGGTACGGAATCTGTGGGAGAGATGATCGAATGGGTACGTGGTCGTGGCAAGATCCTGATTGTCGGGCACGATAATCCCGATCCCGATTCTCTCGCAGCAGCGGTGGCTTTGCGCCATCTGTTTCTGATGAAAACGGGACAGGATGCGGTGCTCGCGTATGGGGGGGTGATCGGCAGGAGTGAGAACCGTAAAATGGTTGAGCTGCTTGAAATTCCGCTGGTACCACTGAATGATCTTGATCTGAGCCAGTTTGCTGTGACCTGCCTGGTCGATACACAACCCCGGGCGGGCAATAATTCTCTCCCCGATGATCATCCCGTTCAGCTGGTGATCGATCACCATTTAGAGAAAGATGATCACAGTGATGTCTGCTGGTTTGATGTCCGGAAAGAGTACGGTGCCTCGGCAACAATTCTTTACGAATATCTCAACCATCAGGAGGTTTCGATCAATACCCGACTGGCAACGGGTTTGTTCTATGCGATCAAGTCGGAGACTCAGGACCTCGGGCGTGAATGGTCGAAGGCGGACAGGGACGCGTATTTAAAATTACTGCCCCTTTCGAACAATCGGATTTTGTTTGATATTATCCATCCACAGGTGTCCAGCGACTACTTTTCGGCATTCCGGACAGCGATAGATAATGCACAGATCTATGGTGAAATCCTGATTTTTAACCTCTATGAGGTTTCTAATCCTGATCTGGTTGCTGAACTGGCCGATTTTCTGCTGCGGCAACGGGATGTTGAATATGTCCTGGGGATGGGCTGGCATCAGGGAACCCAGATCCTTTCAATGCGCTCGCTGAACCCCGAAGCGCGGCTTGGATCAATTATTCAGGAGCTGGTTGCCGGATTGGGGACGGCGGGTGGCCACGGGATGATTGCCGGCGGGCAAATTCGCAATATGGCGGGTGATAGAGACGCTCAACAGCAGCTGGAGCAATTACTCCTCAAAAGGATGTTTTCAGCTCTTGATCTTCAGCCTACAGCAGGCAGGCCACTTGTCTCAGATTGTTCTCGCTGACCCGGATTGACAGGTACGTCGGGACTGGGCTATAAACACCCTGCCTTTCAGGGAGTTCACATGCGTTTCATTGTTCTTGTCATCTGTCT
>CAZQFI010000306.1:0-3496 GCA_964592545.1 uncultured Geobacteraceae bacterium | reverse complement strand
GGATGGGTATAAAAAGAAAACAACTGAAAATTCAACAGGTTAAAAAGTATAACCGTGGCAATACCTATAAGAAAAGTTATAGGCGTTCAACGCCTTTTTTCTTTGAGTCGCTTACTTAATGCCGGTTGTGAAATTCCCAGCAGGCGCGCCGCAATACTCTGATTTCCGGCAGAACGCTGCATCGCCTCATCAATAAGCAGTTGCCCTGCCCGTTGCAGAGTCGGCAAATCGGTCATAAAAGCAAAAGGATTCTCTGACACCGGGGAGGCCTCCAGTGCGGTGTGCTCAGCCTGTGAACCGATACGGGCCAGAAAACTTTTCATCGACAGCGTTCGTCCCGTGTGCTGGCTGACAGCATCGTACACCATCGCCTCAAGTTCACGAATATTCCCGGGAAAACTATAGGTTGACAACAACACAACCAGTTCTTTGGGGGGCGTTGGCTTCCGTTTCCCCAATTTAGCGGCAGCTTCAGAAAGGAAATGATCCAGCAGCAAAGGCAGGTCGTCTTTTCTCTCCCGCAATGGCGGCAGGTGGACCCGGTGTGAATAGAGACGATAATAGAGATCCCGCCGGAATTTCCCCGCGGCCATTCGCGCATCCAGGTCAACATGGGTTGCAACGACCACCCGGGCAGTCATCTGCTTCGGCTGATCACTCCCCAACGGATAGTATTCACCACTCTGTAGCAGACGCAGCAGTTTAACCTGCGATGCCGAATTCAGGTCACCAATTTCATCCAGAAATAGCGTCCCCCCCGCCGCCTTTTCAATCATCCCTTTCCTGATGTTATCGGCACCGGTAAACGCGCCGCGGACGTGACCGAACAATGTATCGGCAAAAATATTATCATCGAGGCCGGCGACATTCACCGAGACCAGTTCCCCGCGATTACCGCTGAGGGTGTGGATGGCCTCCGCGACCAACTCCTTGCCGACACCGCTTTCTCCCGTGATCAGAATTGGCTGATGACTGGGGGCAACCGCCTCGAGATACTGAAAACAGGCCCGCATTGCCGCATTATCGGTAATAATGGAAGAAAAAACCTCGGGAGTATCAAGTTTGTCGCTAAAAAACTGCCGGCTGATCGCTCGGTTTTCATACTCAAGTTCAACCATCCTGATCGCGCGCTGTACGCCATCAACCAGCCGTTCTTCGTCCACCGTTTTGACAAAATAGTCAAACGCTCCGGCACGCATACAATCGACCGCCGTCTCCAGTTGGTTCATGCCGCTCAGAATGATGACCCGAATCTGCGGATACTCTGCAACAATCTGAGCCAGCAGTTCTTCCCCGGAAAGGTAAGGCATCGTCAGATCAAGTAACACCAGACCGATGTCGTTCTTTTCCAGCACAGACATAACGTCCCGACTGTCTGAACATTGCAGCAGATGGGTAATCCCGCCCGGCCCCTCAAGAGCCAAGCTCAAACTCCGCAGCCAGGGAAGTTCATCATCAACCAGCAATACTCCAAAGGATGGATACGGTTTCGTTTTCATTCGTCCAGTTCCTCATAAATAGGCAGCAGCAACCTCACAACCATTCCCTGTCCCGGCTGTGACGAAAATTCGAGCCGTCCCTGGTGATCCTTGACAATCCCGTCGGAGACCGAAAGACCGAGGCCGGTTCCACCGGTTTCACGTTTGGTGGTAAAAAAAGGATCGGTAATGCGTTGCAGCGTCTCATCATCAAGACCACAACCTTCATCCCGGACCTCCAGAACAACCATACCCTGATCTTTCTGGCTGTAGGTCCGCAGCTCGATAGCCTGTTCAACCGAAGTCAACGCCTGACAGGCATTTAATACCAGATTGACAACAACCTGTTCAATCCGATGTCCATTCCCCCGAAACCGGGGCAGATCGACGCCATAATCAACCCTGAAATGGTGCGTCGCTTTATGCAGGGCATTGTCAACCAGCCGCAATGCCGAGCGGACAACATCATTCAGATCAACCATATCATTCAACCCGGAATCGTTCCGCCGGGCAAAGTCCTTCAAATCTTCAACGATCCGCTTGATCCGGTTGGAGCTTTCCAGCATTTCGTCGAGCATCTTGGGAATTTCCTGCCGCATCCGTGAGTAGTCAAACCAGCCCAGCTTGAAATCCCCATATTCTTCATAATGGGCATCCAGGATCGGTTCAATACTCTGATAAGCCTTGTTCAACTGCGGCAGACTCAACTGAATCAACCCGTTGGGATTATTGATTTCGTGGGCCACCCCCGAGACAAGGACGCCCAATGAGGTCATTTTATCGGCATGGAGAAGTTGTTTCTGGCGGATCTGTAACTCTTCCGCCGACTTCATCCGCTCGGCAATTTCCCGTTCCAGCTCCTTGGTGCGCAAAGCGACCTGCCGCCGTAACGTCCGCGACCACAAGGCAAAAGCAATCAAAATCAGCAGCAGCGGTCCAACGATCAACGCCCCATAGCGGATGATGTTGTGCCACGAAATAGGCTCAGGCTGGAGAACCCCGAGCCATTTATCACGGATCCGCCGATACTCCCCCGATTTTTTCAGGAGAGCCAGCCCCTCGTTGAACTGGGCCAGCTGTTCCAGATTCCCTTTTTTGACGGCAAATCCGTAATCCTGAGCCACCACCGGGCGGGCTATCGGATGGATATTGTCCAGCTTCAGGCTGCTCAACAGATATTCGCCCGGCAACTTCGCTACCAGAGCACAATCGTGATGGCCGGACGCCAGTAGAGTCAGGGCATCGGCAAGGGATTGCACCATAAACAGGTCTGCCGCGATGCCGTTTTCGACCATATAGTCGTGCATCACGCTCCCCTTCATGACGATAACCTCTTTTCCGTCGAGATCCCTGACCGAATGGATCGATCGATTATCGTTACGAATCCAGATTGACTGGTGAACTTTGGCGTGGGGGATTGAAAAATCGACTTCATCAAGGCGCTCTGTGGTGTGCGCCATCCCCATCAGGATATCGACATCACCCCGCTCCAGAGCCTGTCGCATACTCCCCCAGGAACCAAGCTGGATGTTGATCTCCATCCCCATAACCCGGGCAATCGCCTGAGTCAGTTCGACATTGTAACCCGTCGGCAGCCCATCCTTGTCAAGGTACTCGTAGGGGGGATAATTATAATCCCCACCGACACGGACCGGCAGATCACGCTTGACCGGTTCTTCCGCAACGGCAATCCCGACACAGAAAAAAATGGCGCAGAGGATAATGATCTGTCTCACCAGACTTACCACTCTAGAACTGTGCATGTCCCGGGGTCCGTGGAAAAGGGATAACATCACGGATGTTTTCCATCCCGGTCAGATACATGATGAGACGCTCAAAACCAAGACCGAACCCGGCGTGAGGACAGCTTCCCCAGCGGCGAATATCGAGATACCAGCTCATCTCATCAGCAGCAATGCCCTGAGCCGCCATCCGTGCCTGCAGAACATCAAGACGTTCTTCACGCTGACTGCCACCGATAATTTCACCAACCCGCGGTACCAGCAGATCCATTGCTG
>CAZQFI010000305.1:0-3555 GCA_964592545.1 uncultured Geobacteraceae bacterium | reverse complement strand
TATCTCAAGATTTTGACTGTGTCCATGTTTTTGTTTGTACCAATAGTTCGGTCTTCTTTATATCCCACAGAATATTCACGCTACCCCGCCCGATAATTCGGCCCGACAACCAGAAATGGATTGGGAAGCTGCGACTGGATCAGTTCCATACTACTGCCGAACAGCGCTTTGATCGGTCCATGGCCGTAGGCTCCGAGAATAACCAGTGCGTCGTGGGGGATCTGATAGAGATGCTGTTGCAACGAATGACCGGGATAAACCTGCCAATCGCAACCTGAAATCTTTTCCACCAACCCCTGATCGGACATCGCCGTTTCCAATGTTGCTTTGTCCCCGATGCTGATAATCTGTAGCGGTAATTTACTCCGCTTTTGGATGGTCAGGGCGAGTTCTAACGCTTTTCCTGCCGATTCTGACCCGCCGTAGAGAGCCACAATTTTCTGCCATGGCTTGAATACTGCTCCGGGAATCAGGGTTGGAAACGTTGCAACCTGTAGAATCCGTCGAACTTTTGGCCCGATGTGGCCAAGACCAATCCGGGTGGTTACGTCACTGATGGAACGGGGGCAGGTCATCAGTGAAAAGTTGGTCGGCATGTCGGGCAGCCCGGTTCCGGTGTAGCTTTCCTGATGGATAAATTCATACTCGACGGTCGGATGATCGGCCATGATCTGATGGATGTGTTCTTTAGCCGTCTCCGGATCAAACAGGTACGATTTATCCAGATCGATCTGGACGACATCACCGTCAAAATAGAACAGGAACTTTTTATCCTGCGGGATAAAGATATGCAGGGAAAGTTGCAGTTTCTGACAGCTGTAAACCGATTGCAGCAGCGTTTCACGACCGAACGGAGTGTTGCGAAAAATATGTAGCAGCGGTTGTTTCATCGTCCATTTCTCCTTGTGTGACAGCGACGTTCGCAAACGCATCATACGCCTGATCAATAAAAAAACAATGGCAATTTCCCGTGTATTTATGGGACAAGAAAATTTCCAGCAGATTTTATTCTTCTCTGGCGGTATGATGGCGCGCTGTTTCTTGAAAGGACTTGTATTTATGGCGGAACAAAAACGGCGGGTTGAGATATTTTCCGACGGTGCCTGCTCGGGCAATCCCGGCCCCGGCGGTTACGGGACGATTCTGAGATATGGTCACCACGTCAAAGAGTTATCGGGTTACGATCCCGAAACAACGAACAACCGCATGGAGATGCTCGGTGCTATCGCCGGGCTTGAGGCGTTGAACCAGTCGTGTCGTGTGACGTTGACGACCGATTCGCAGTATCTGGTCAAGGGGATGACCGAGTGGATCGAGGGGTGGCAGCGCAAGGGATGGAAAAATTCGAAGAAAGAGGAGGTTGCCAATCGCGATCTCTGGGAGCGCCTGTTGACACTGGCGGAGAAACATCAGATCGACTGGGTTTGGGTCAAGGGTCATGATGGCCATCCGGAGAATGAGCGCTGTGATGAACTGGCACGGTTGGAGATCATAAAGGCTTCTGATACGATCGACTGACGAAAGAGAGTGTCGCGATTTGGGGTCGCTTTTTTTTACATCCCCTCGTATATTTAGCACATAGAAAATATTGAATGTCGTTGTTGCCAGGGAGAGAAAATTATGACAATTGAACAACAGATTGAACAGTTTCTCGCCTCACCGGCATTTGGTGTCGTTGGGGCTTCGAGAAATCGTGATAAATATGGCAATAAGGTCCTCCGCTGTTATCAGCAGAATAACCGTCCGGTTATTCCGGTTCATCCCAAAGAGCAGCAGGTTGAAGGGGTTGAGTGTGTTGCCTCTGTTGCTGACCTGCCCGCTGAGGTTGAAAGTCTCTCCATTATTACTCCCCCCGCTGTTACTGAGAAGGTTGTCGCGCAGGCTGCGGCACAGGGGATTAAAAATATCTGGATGCAGCCCGGTGCTGAAAGCCCGGCTGCCGTTCAGTATTGTGAAGAGCATGGTCTCAATGTCATTGCCGACGGGAGCTGTTTGCTGGTTGTTCTCCGGTACCATGAGGGTTGAGCTACTGGAATCGTGTATGGTTGAAGGGCAGGTGAGAACCCCATGAGTATGTTCAGCGACTTTGAGTCGATTACCAAAAGTATGGGGGAACTGCCGCCATCACCGATTGTTGCGACAAAACTGCTGGAGTTGTTGCGTAAACCTGATCTGAAGATTAAAGAGCTGGCCAACGCGGTTTCCCTTGATCCGGTTATCTCGGCGCGGCTGATGAAGATGGCCAATTCGGTTTTTTATCAGCAGATGAAACAGATCAGCACTGTCGACCGGGCAATCATTGTCGTCGGCGAAAATGTGCTGAAAAATCTGGCGCTTGAGTACAGCCTCCGTTCGACCAGTAAAACTTACGGGGTGATGGAGCGGAAAATGTGGGAGAACTCCATTGGCTGTGCCGTCGCCTGCCGGATGCTTGCCGAACGTCTCACCACTATCGACAAGGAAGAGGCGTACCTTGCCGGGTTGCAGCACCATATCGGCAAGGTTGTGATGGTGAACCGTGACAAGGACCTCTACAAAGAGGTGTTGCGGATTGTCGAGGCGGGAAAAGGGCAACTGCGCGACGTTGAACGGGGTCTGTTCGCGTATTCCCACGAAATCGTCGGGGCGGCACTGCTGGATCACTGGAACTATCCGAAAACGATCATTGAGGTGACTCTCCATCATCACGAATTTGAAGGGCTGAGAACTGACGATGAAGAGATCTTCAGGTTCTGTTCAATTGTCAGTCTTGCCAGCGATTTCTGTCGCCATTTTGGTATCGGTTATGCCGAGGAGACCGAGCTCGATCTGGCACTGTGCCGTGGCGCGTTGGCGCTGGAAGCCAATCCGATGATCATTGATGAACTGATCGATAAGTTTTACCCGGAATTTGTCCGCGAACGGAATCTGTTCCTGTCGTAATTGTCCGTTGAAACATACCTTTTTACCGCTGGAGGAGCTGGTGTATGTGCAAGAAGATTTTTATTGCCGCAACGGGACAACACTGCGGTAAAACAACGACCAGTCTGTCACTGCTTCATCTGGCGCGAAAAAAGTATCAGCGGGTCGGCTTTATCAAACCTTTCGGACCAAAGCGCACCCAATATCTCGGGCAGCCTGTCGATGTCGATGTCGCTCTGATTTCCCACGTCTATGAGATGGATCACCTGTTGCCGCTGATGTCTCCGGTGGTTCTCGATTCCCGGACAACCCGTGATGCGCTTGAGGGAAAACTCGATCCTCAGGCGTATCTTGACGATATTTGTCAGGCGACAGCGGAGCTGGAAAAACAGTGCGATTTTCTGATTATCGAGGGGGCGGGTCATACCGGTGTCGGGTCGGTACTGAACCTCAACAATGCCCAGTTGGCAAAACAGCTCAATGCGCCGGTTCTGATGGTGTCGGGTGGCGGTGTCGGCAGCGTTATTGATGATCTGCAGTTGAACCTTGCGCTGTTTCGTGAAACCGGTGCCGATGTCCGGATGATTCTGCCAAATAAACTGCTGAAAAGTAAGCGGGAGCTGACACTCAATTATTTACAGTTGGCATTCAAAT
>CAZQFI010000304.1:0-2933 GCA_964592545.1 uncultured Geobacteraceae bacterium | reverse complement strand
GTCGAGCAGCCGGTTATTCCGTATCTGGTAGACCTCTTCTTCAAGAACGGATAAGTTTTCGCTACGAATCATCTCCATAATCAGCAGGTAGTTTTCCTGCTCGCGATCCTGCCAGATTTTTAAAATAGCCCCAATAACTTTTGCAGCGTTTTCACTTGCATATTGAACATCGTAAAGTGACTCAAGTCGCTTGGCATTTTCAGCATCATCATCGTCGTATGCTTCTAATCCACGAGTGATAATCAGATGTTTTTTAAGGAAAAGAGTGAGGATTTCTGGTTCCAGTTCACGAACCAGTTCACAGACTTTTTCTTCACCCGTACCGAGTAAAATCTCCAGCCAGGCGAGAGAGAGAATCGGACTGAGGGTGTCACCATCCCAGCAGTCAAGATCAAGGAGAAGGGTGATCTGCCTGGCACTGGCCAGGGAAAGGAGTTCAAGAGAATACTCTGTACCGAGGCTGTTGACTGTCAGGTAAAGTTCCTGAGGGTGTAGCTGCGGAACAATTTTTTCTACATATTTTGAATTGATGAGTAGATCATATTTTTCTTTCCCTTTAGTATTATGAACCATACTCAACTGTTCATCTATCGTCAGGGCATTGTATTCGTTCAAGGAAATTTTTCTGCCCTGCCTGAGCAGTGTCAGATGACCGACCTGCCGTTTTTCAGGGAGAGTGATTTTCGTCATATTCTGTTGCTCCAGTCGATTGTGTCTGAAAAAGAGCATCACTCTAATGCAGTCGGAAAAAATGTGCAATCGGGTTCTATTCTTTTCGTTTAAAACCGCCTGATTGATTGTCCCGTTCTCTCTAAGTTGGGCTATTCGTGACCAGTTTTTTAAAAACATTATCAATTAAAACAAAATTGACTCTGGTCATCATGTTGTCCAGTACAATTTTGCTGATTGTTATCAGCAGTATTGTCCTGTTTGTTGAAGTTTTTACCGTCTGGTCGGGACAGCTGCAGGAGTTGAGGACCTTATCGAGGGCGATATCGGCCAGTAGCAGCAGGGAGCTTATTCTTGGTCAATACACCAAAGTTGATGCCCAGTTGAGAACGTTGACCCACCAGAGCAACATTCATGGTGCCTATTTTTTTGATGATGCTGGTCGGCCGGTTGCTGAATACCTTGATCAGAACTCTTTCTCTGTTATTGATACGCTTCGACACGATTTTGCCGAGGATAATCAATTTTTCTGGACGGCATCCGGAAAGGAGCAGCTGCTTTTCTCCTGGGATCATGTCAGTCTCTTTACCCCGGTTTTTTTTGAAGGAATGCGGATCGGGACCTTGTATCTGACCAGCGATCTGGATCGTCTTTATGGACCGTTAAGTGGTGTTGCATTCGGAATGACCCTCTCATTATTGCTACTGTTCTTTCTGTCGTGGCTCCTTGCCGATTATTTACAGCGGCCGATTTCTACGCCGCTTTTACAGCTGGCACAACTGATGAAATCGATATCCACATCCAATGACTACTCAACCCGCGCCGAGAAGCTCAATGATGACGAAATTGGCGTTCTGGTCGATGGCTTCAACCACATGCTGGAGCAGATTGAGTTGCAGCAGGCCAGTCTGGCGGAGCACCAGAATGACCTGGAAGAGACCGTTATTTCCAGAACGGCTGAATTACGGACGGTGATTGCTGAGCTTGAAAAAGCGAAGCTTCGTGCTGATGCTGCCAATGAGGCAAAATCACAATTTCTTTCGCGAATGACCCACGAATTGCGGACACCATTGATCGGTGTGCTGGGAATGAATGAGCTATTGTCCCGGACAGATTTATCCGAGCAGCAAAAAAATCTGGTTGAAACTGTTCAGAAATCGGGTGAGCAACTTCTTGATTTGATCGGTGATGTCCTCGATTTTTCCAAGATAGAAGCGGGTAAGCTGACCCTCGATCTGGGTGAATTTGAGATTCACCAGGTTGTCGATGAGGTTGTCGATCTGTTATCGCCACAAGCGACGAAAAAGGGGCTTGTTCTCGATCTGGACATTTCAAAGAGAGCTGTTGTCTCGGTTGTGGGTGACGAAATGCGTATTCGACAAATTCTTATTAACCTTGTTGCCAATGCCATAAAATTTACCGATGCAGGGCTGATCACTGTCAGGCTCGATTATTCTTCTCCACAGGAATCAGCTCCAAGTAATGGCGCGTTTCTGCTGGAGGTTCAGGATACTGGGGCTGGTATGACGGAAGAGGTTAAATCAGAAATTTTTGGTGCTTTTTATCAGCTTGACGGCGGATCTTGTTGTGTCAATGGTGGGGCGGGTTTGGGATTGGCAATTGTTAAGCAACTGGTCGATTTGATGAATGGTCAGATCGAACTTACCTCGTCATCCGGGAGGGGAAGTTGTTTCAGGGTCTTTTTTGACCTCCCTTTGGCGGCTGATCCTGACCGGATGGGGAGGGGACTTTCATGAAGCGGCTACTGATTGCTGGTCTATTTTTCCTCCTTTGTGTTGTTATTGCGGCTTTGAGCTGGTTTGGCCAATACGTCTTCACCTATGCCATTCCGCCGGAAAGCTTGCGAGTCGATAATTTAGCGCCCCAAATTCAACCAATTGGAGAGGCGCTTACCCTTGATCTCCATGGTGCCGGATTCAATGACAAAACGTCCGTCAGCCTTGTCATGGATGTCAATAACCGTGATGCCGTTGTTGGAACCCTGCCCCTTGAAGGCGTTTATAACGAGAGTCTGATTCTGGGAGAGTACCTCTATCTGGCACGCGATAGTGGCGGTCTGGAAGTCCTGAGTATTCAGGTTCCTCAGCACCCCCGTCTGCTAAAAGCTTATCTGTCTGGCCGGACGATCGTTGACATCCACCATCGTGGTTCGTATCTGTTTCTCTCCTGCGGGAAACTCGGCGTGTCGATTATGCGAATTTTTCCGGGTGGAGTTCTCAAGCGGGTTACGGATATTGTTCCGG
>CAZQFI010000303.1:0-4560 GCA_964592545.1 uncultured Geobacteraceae bacterium | reverse complement strand
GTGCTTCAAGAATATGGAGGAGGATGTACGAATCCTTCCCTCCAGATACGCCGACCAAAATCCTGTCCCCGTCTTCTATCAGGTCGAAGTCGCCGATCGCCTGTCCGGTCAGGCGTTTAATCCGGTTAAACAGCTTCTCTGCCGATTTTGTCACACAATTCCCCTTTCACAGGAGCTGTTTTTTTAATGTAAACAGTTCAGAAAGGCAAGTCCGACCTGTTTGGAGCGATTCTTGCTTTGAGTAATGTCTGCCGAATTATCTCTGTCAAAGTTATTTTATTGTGAGGTTGCCATGAGTATTGACGCAGCGAAGTCCGTTGGCATTACGCCACCTTTTTGTCGTGCAGATTCGACCCCCCAGCGTCCTGTCGCGTCCCGCAATATTTTTTCTGCCGACCTCGATAAAGCTAATAACTTATTGAAAAATAACAATAAAAAGTCCATCGAAACGCTTGAACAGATTAAATTGTCACAATTGAAGATGCTCCAGGGGCTCTTTTCCACCGATTCCGATGATGACACCGATGATCTCTTTGCCGGCTTGCAGGCCCTCGCCGATTTTCAGCGGCTATCACTGCAGCAAAGTCAAATTGTTGACCGTTATGCCCGGCAGCAGTATTCGTTACAGGACCATACTCCGCAAACAAAAAGTGAGATCGATCGGCTGATCAATCGGGTTGCTGAGAAAGTGAGTCTGTCTCCCGAGCTGATCCACTCTGTTGTCTCTACCGAAAGTGCCTATGATCCGGCCGCCATCTCCCACGCCGGGGCTCAGGGGTTGATGCAATTGATGCCGGAGACAGCTGCAGAACTGGGGGTGACGGACAGTTTTGATCCCGAACAGAACCTGCTGGGTGGCAGCCAATATCTGAAACAACTGCTCGATAAATACGACGGTGATCTCGACCATGCCCTGGCGGCATACAACTGGGGCCAGGGAAATGTTGATCGCTATGGACTCAAAAATCTTCCCGCCGAGACGCGTGATTATGTGGCCAGAGTCAAAACCACCCTTGAGAAACACTCCTCATAATTGCTTCATTGTGACCGATTGAGGACGGCTGCAGAGTCTTCCAGCAGCTGATTTTTTTCCTCCGGCGAAAGCTCCTGGTTACCATCACTGTCGTAACGTTCAAGTATTTTTGTTCGGGCCGACTCTTTTTCTTCCGCTGAAATATGTCCATCGTGATCGAGATCAACCTCGTCAGGATGGGCAATCATGAACAAATAAAAGATCGAATGATCCACCTCGCCGGATGTGACGGCCTCTTCTCCTTTTAAATCCGATCTTAAGTGGAGGACATTGAGAGGGGCTTCCGTTGAGATTGTCCAGCTGAATGGTTCGTACATATCTTCCTGAGGATGTCCTGCTTCAATCAACTGAAGGGTATGGTTGATGGGAGCAAGCTTGAGGGGAACAATTTCAAAGCGTGCGGGAATATTGTGCCAGTAGCGGACGTCGGCTTCGGGGTGGGTTGTTGCCGAGAGAACCTTCAGCAGTAATCCGCTGGCAAGGAGGATGGCATCGGCTCCGGAACTGCCGGTTCCTACGGACCCCGTGGTCAGCAGAACATTCCCGCCGGTATTCGCCGCCCCTTTAAACGATGCCTGCTTCCCGAGAACATTATCCATTTCCCGGCCACCGCGCGTGGTGGCCTGATAATTAATATTCCCGAACCCTGTAAATGGGCTGTAGCTGGTTGAGTCTGCTGCAATCGTGTAATGGATGTCGGGATTCACTTTTCCCGGTTGGATGAGCCGCAGTTCCCCGTACTCCCCTGCCCGGACAGCTTGAGGAGCTGTTCCGCGCCAGATGATAGCGAGGGCGTTGTAGTCAAGGGGATTGATGTCACGGGTCGTTTTTTCGGCCCATAACGCAACCTCCTGAGCCCGCTCGGGGGAAAATTTATTCTTTCGCAGCCACCTCTCGATATTTTGCGCAGACGTCAAAGCGCAGGTTCGCGCCAGCACCAGCGACGGCGGTAAATTGAGGGTATGTTTCTGCTTGCGGGAAAGATATTCCTGCACAAGTTTATAGGCAAAAAGATGGGTGGTGGCAGGAAAGGATGTCAGCGAATGAAAGGCTGCCGTAAGCATCTGGTCGCGGAGCTCGGGTTCTCCCCGCAGATCGTAAACCTTTGCCGCGAGGAGCTGCAGTAACCCGAAATCCGATTTGTAACTTTCTTTTTCGGTATCGGAATCTGCCAGCAGCCCGGTCTTGAGTGCTGCAAGGGCATTATCGGGGTTGTTCCTTTCCAGAAATGACAGGGCCAGCAGAAAATAGAGGGTCGAGCGTTCGTAAGGTTCTCCCTTAAAAACTTTGTCCGCCTCTTTTCCCCACAGACTGGCCGCCGACTGTTCTGAATGCTCATCGAAAAAACCTTCGATGGATTGATGAGCCGCCAGCAGTGTCTGATGGGCTTCCTCTTTTTTACCGGCAAGCAGATAGACACTGGCGAGTTCAAACTGGTAAAGGGGCTGATCAATACTCTGTTTTTCACAGAGGGGAACAAGGCGCTTCTCCGCCTCCGCGTAATTTCCCTGCTGGAAACTGTTGCGCGCCAGCTGTGCTTCCAGCTCCATCTGCGCACGCTCTGCAGAACTGACCTTTAGCGCAGACGATGAGGCAAGGCATCCCGACAGCAGCAGGAGGAGACAAAAATAGAAACAAAAGCGGAAAAATTTCATGCTCTATCCGCGGTTAATTTTCTGAGAAGATAACCTGATATCCTCTTGCTCCCTTGACTGGCGCCGTAAACGACATATCTGTCGTTTCTCCCCGTTTCATCGGGAAGGGCTGCTTGTTGGTTTTGTAAAGTGGTGCTGAGCGTGTCTCTGTTCCCGCGACCGGGTCACGATAAAAGACCGCCTGAGCGTAGAGGGTAAAGTCTGGCGCGCGCAGATCCCACCAGTGTTCACCGCCTTTGTTCCGCACCCCGACCCGGACAATCGGGTAGCCCGCCTGATTGACCGCCATCTCTTCATAAACGACTTCCAGATAGTCGCGTACAGACTGGGTCCCAAGGAGGGTATAGCGGTTGGGTCGGACAACGACAACGCTCGACTCTTCGGCAAGATCTTTTCTGTCAACCGGATTCGCACTTTTCATCGCGGCACAGCCCGACAGAAAGGTCATCCCTATAAACAATATTCCCAATACTATTTTATTCATATCTCTGTCTCCTGTTACTGATAAACAGTTCCGCTCTGACTCGATTTTTTCACCTCATAACCGTCTTCCCACAAAACCTCATTCGAAACGGGATTGACCAGTTGCATGGTCATCAGGAGATAGTCAGATTGCTTGCGGCCATCACGCTTTGAGAGCCCGCTGATCTCTCCGGAGAGGATAAAGTTGGCGTTTTCGGTGCCATCGGTGATTTTCTTTTCGAGGGTAATCATCTTCTCCCAGACTGCGAGCTTCCCGTCGCTCTTGACCAGCATGGCATTGAACTTTTTGGTCACGTTGGGGATTTCGCGCAGGTTGGCAGAGAGTTGAAGCTGGTTAAACAGTGAGGGGTAGCGGCCACGCAAGTCACCGTTGACGATGTTGAGCTGGTTGCCGGTGTTGTTGTTACCGACGCTCGCCGGGCTTTCGTCATAGAGGTCGAGGCTCTCGCCCTTTTTGATCCGTTCATCCATCATATTGATGTAATCGGGGAGGTTGACGATCCCTTCCTGTTTCATACTTTCGGCAATAAATTGCCCGGTCAGGTAGTAATCGGCTCCCTGCTCCGCCCCCGGAATGAGAAAGAGGATTTTGCCGTTTGCCCGCTCAACAATCTTTGAGCGTAACATCGCAGCAAAACTGTCGACATTCATTTTCACAAAGTTGACATTCAGCACGGGAAGAATGGCCATTTTGATCGGTTGCGCGCTGTTTTGAACCATTGGCAGATTGACGATCTGTTCCGCCAACTGATCGAGTGCCGCAGAGATTTCTTCCTCCTGGCGGTTTTTCAGGATCGTATTCCGGGTTCCTGTCCCGTTGTTTTGGGAGAAGAAGCGGAGTTTTCCCCCCGAATTCCGGCTCAGTTCCAGCCGCAGCTTTTTCATAAAAATGTTCATATCGATAATAAAGCGGGAGCTGTTCTTCATCGGCGCAATTGCGATCCGTGTGACGCCGTCATTATTGGCAATCTCCGGAATCGAAAGAATCTCCGGCCCCATTTTTTCTGCCATGGTGCGAATATCGTTACTGCTCAATCCCCCTTCGATGACATCCTCATCGGGGGAAATCTGGCCGTGTTGTGATACCTTGGGGCTGGAGCAGCCTGCCAGTAGCAAAAGCGCCATCACGATTCCGATCCATCCTGATTTATTCATATCATGTGCTCCTGTCTTTTCTGTTGTGCGGGTATTGTCTTCAACCAATTCCTATCAGAATACCACGTTGACAAGAAGAGAAACAAGCAGCCCTGCTGCGAAAGGGTTACCTGCGTCAAGCAGACCGATGCCTGAGACGTTGCGCTGGGGTCCTTTTTTCAAATACAAGTATAGCAGACTGTTTTTAAGGATGGGTTTTCTGTCGGGAAAACAGCCCGGATAGTTGTGAGAACA
>CAZQFI010000302.1:0-11976 GCA_964592545.1 uncultured Geobacteraceae bacterium | reverse complement strand
AGGGTTACGTGTCCCCGGAAAACTGTTATTGCTGCAACCTCAAAAAACTGACCCTGACAATTTATCAAGCATGAAGTTCCCGGACACCCTGAGGCGTTTCTATATGAGCAACCAGCCTGGTTTTATTGCCAGGGAGGACTTCGATATTTCCTTCCAAAGAGAGGGAACTCAGGAAACTTAACAGTCTTTCGGGGTCAGGGTGGAATATCTGTAATTTTATCAGAGACAATCCGTGATCTTCCAACCGGGATGCGGGATGAGGTTCCGCCTGCCATTGAATCAGCGCCGGAGCACCTTCATCGATCGGGATGCTGCCGTCTCTTGGGATAGTAATCAGCCAGTTGATTTCACCACGGCTCATCGACTCAATTTCACCAACAGGTTCTGAACATGTTTCTACAGTGGAAGAGATATCTGCTGTTCTAACCACCCAGGTTTTCAGTGCTGGCGGGGTATCGGTTGAGGGTGTTCAAAAATCTGTGTCAGCGTCATAGGCTGAGGTGTTTTTCCAGCCGACCAGGAAAATGGATAGTTAGCTGAGCCAGGGTCAGGTTCCAGTTTTGAATCGGATGTGTCCATCGCTCTGACGCCTTGAGTATGCCAGCATAAAGTAGCTTCAGTAAACTGTTTTCGTTGGCAAAGCCGCCCTTTGTCTTGGTGAGCTTACGAAACTGGCGATGAACCGCTTCCACGGCATTGGTTGTGTAGATCGCGGTACGGACGTAATCCGGGTATTTGAAATAGTTCGATAAAGTCGGCCATTTGCTCCGCCATGACTTGATGACCATGGGATATTTCTCGCCCCACCTGGCCTCCAGTTCATCCAGAGCCAGCTCTGCGGCGTTGAGAGTCGCGGCTTTGTAAACACACTTCAGATCCGCCATAAAAGCTTTCTGGTTTTTGGACGCCACATATTTGATTGAGTTACGGATTTGGTGGATGACGCAGTGCTGAATTTCAGTCTCCGGATAGATGCTCTCAATCGCTTCGGGAAAGCCCTTGAGTCCATCGACACAGGCGATTAAGATATCTTGTACACCGCGATTTTGAAGATCGGTCAGAACGCTTAGCCAGTGGTGCGCTCCTTCCTGATCGGAGAGATAGAGGCCAAGAAGCTCTTTCTTGCCCTCAATATTCAGACCTAAAATGGTGTAGACTGCTTTACTGACATAGCGGCCATTTTCTTTGACTTTATAGTGAATCGCATCGAGCCAGAGGATCGGATAAATCGCCTCGAGGTCACGTTCACGCCAGGCCTGCAATTCGGGAAGAAGCTTGTCTGTTATTGTGTTGATCGTGCCATTGGATATGGAGATACCGTAAATATCAGCAATATGGCTACGGATATCCTGATAGCTGGTTCCCAAGGCAAAGAGTGCGATAATCTTTCTTTCGAGTTCATCTGTTAGTCGAGTCTGGTTCTTTTTGACCAACTGCGGCTCGAAAGTATTCGCACGATCGCGAGGAGTATCGAGTTCGAAACTGCCGGACAGGGTTTTCACAGTTTTGGAAGTTGTGCCATTTTTTCGATTCGGTATTTCTTCCTCAGCCAAATGCTGCTCAAGCTCTGCCTGCATGGCAGCTTCGGTCAATTGCTTGATCAACGGAGTCAGGATACCGCCTTTACCTGTCAGATTTTGCCCGTCACGTAATGCGTTGAGGGCGGCTTCCATGTCGAAAGAGATTTCTGGCTTGGTCATGTGTCACTCCTTTGTTGTTTTTGGCATTGTAAAGAAATGACACAGATTTTTGAACACTACCCCAAAATCACCGGGGGCTACAACCTGCCGGCAAAATATGTCATTCATGCTGTCGGCCCGGTCTGGCACGGCGGCAACCGGAATGAAGCGGCCCAACTGGCCGGGTGCTATCGTCGCAGCCTGGAGCTGGCAGTAGAAAATAGCATCCATTCCATCGCTTTCCCTGCGATCAGCTGTGGTGTCTACCGCTTTCCCGTCGATCAGGCGGGAAGGATTGCTGTCAACGAAGTCAGCACTTTTTTGAAAAACAACCGGACGTTGGAGAAAGTCATCCTGGTTTGTTTTGATGATGTCACTCAAAAAGCACTCGAGACAACACTGGCAGGGTCCGTTTGAAGTCATTATTCGGGCGGGAAGATTCATTGACCAAATCGATGGTCCATTGAAAATTTTTTGGTCAGATTTCACGACAACTTATGGGAAAATTGTTTATATCATTAAAAAATAACGTTGTTTTTAAATTATGCCTATGATAGAAGCAATTTTATCGTGTCTCGGTTGCCCTCGTTAAAAACGTATAAAGGAGTAAAAGCATGGCAGAAGGTACAGTAAAATGGTTCAATGATTCGAAAGGCTTCGGCTTTATCGAGCAAGACAATGGTCCCGATGTGTTCGTTCACTTTTCCGCTATTCAGTCTGAAGGATTCAAATCTTTGGCAGAAGGTGACCGTGTCACCTTTGATGTCATTCAGGGGGATAAAGGTCCTCAATCAGCTAACGTAATCAAAGTTTAATTTCGACCGGTTCCGGCAGTAACGACTGCTGGAGATTGAGGTCTTTGAGGGTATACCAAAAAAGCTCTGCAACTTCTGTTGCGGGGCTTTTTCTTTGTGGGGTTACTTCGACTTGTTGACCCCTCTGCGCGGGCACAAGGCAACCACAGGACAGGTGCTGCAGATCGGTGTCGGTGCTTTACAGCAGGCACGCCCGTGGGCGATCAGGGTATGGCTGCACTGAATCCAGGTCGATTCGGGCAGCAGCTTGCTCAGTTCTGCTTCGACCTGCTCGGGGTTGTCCGATTTTGTCCAACCAAAGCGGCGGGCAAGTCGTTTAACATGGGTATCGACCACCATTCCGGGCACCTGAAATGCGTTTCCCAACACAACATTCGCGGTTTTACGCCCAACCCCGCTCAAGGCAACCAGAGATTCGAGATCGGTAGGGACGTCACCCTGATGGCGGGTCAAAATCTGTTGAGCACAGCTGATCAGGTTCCTGGCTTTATTGCGGAAAAATCCGGTGGTGCGGATCAGCTCTTCAACCTGCTCCTGACGCGCCTCCGCCATCGCTTTAGGATCGGGAAGCGCCTTAAACAGTTCTGCGGTCACAATATTGACCCGGACATCGGTACATTGAGCCGAGAGGATCGTCGCCACCAGCAACTGCCACGGATTCTGATAATTGAGAGCACAGTGTGCCTGTGGATAGATTTCTTCCAGCGCCCGTAATAATTCCAGCGCCCGATCGGCTTTTGTCATATTCTTCAATCCTGAGGAAGAGAGGGTTAACCACAGATGGGGTCGGGCTGTTTTCTCGCGAGCGGGGTCCGTTCCTTTATTTTCAGAAACTCACGGGGATCACTTGTCTCGACGGTGAGAACCAGCGGAAGATGGGTTGAAGCCCGCCGTGCTTCAGCCGTCCTCACCACCGCACCGGCCAGTGCTTTGATCGGGCCGCGAAAATAAACCCGATCCCGCCCCCAGAGAGGGGCTTTCCCGGGGAAATTTGCCCGCCAGACGGGAAAACGGGCCCGACGCAGATGTTCCTGAAGAGGAATCTGACCGCTACCCCACCAGGGAAGACCAAAATCTCCGCAGATAATCGTCGCACACGGCAGGTTCGGGTTGTTCAGCAACTGATTGCCCATCAACTGGCGAACCTGGTCACGCCGACTGCGATAATCCCACGACAACGTCAGGTTAAACAGGTGGACCCGCTCCCCCTCCCGTTCCAGGTCGGCCTGGACACATTGACCATCGGCACCGAGCTGTAATTCCTGAAGGTGGTGGAGAGGATAACGTGAAAGATAGGTGCAGCTCCCTTCGCTGTCGGGACCGTAGAGGGTTAAACCAACCCGGTCGGCCAGTTTTTCGACCGAACTGATTCCGATCGGGGACCCGATCCGCTGCAACATCACCAGATCGGGTTGCTGAGCACGGATCACCGCCGCACACAATTCCGGAGCAAGCTCGCCGCTTGCATTGTGGGCACCATTGATGTGGTAACTCATAATCCGGAATGTTGACATCTTCGCTCCTGCAGCGGGAACAATCTGTCCGACTAGTTCTGTTTTTCCAGCAAGCGCACCGACTCAATAATGACCTGAGGCTGTGGATAATCCTTGAACATCGGATAATGGGCAACCGTCTTGATGTCGCCGATCTTTTCCACAACATCCATCCCCGAAACAACCTGACCGAAAACGGCATAGCCGTAACGCTGTGGCGCCGTCCCTGAGTGATTCAAAAAATCGTTATCTGCCAGATTGATAAAAAACTGGCTGGTCGCACTGTCGACGACGTTTGTCCGCGCCATCGCGATTGTCCCCTTACGGTTTTTCAAGCCGTTCGTCGCCTCATTCTTGATCGGATCGTGGGGTCTTTTCTGGTGCTCACTCTTATCAAAGCCGCCCCCCTGTATCATGAAATTTCTGATCACCCGATGGAAAATGGTTCCATCGTAAAACTTTTCATCGACATAATTGAGAAAGTTTTTGACCGTCACCGGAGCCTTCTCTTCGTTAAGTTCAATGTGAATTGTTCCCATGCTGGTTTTCATCTCGACAATCGGTCCCGCAGAGGCATTGCTTCCCAGCAGAAACAAAGCGGTCACCAGCAACAATAATCTTTTCATGATCTCTCCTTAGACAGCTTCCGCCTTCAGATCACGCATCATCAGGTCGGTGACCGCCTGACGCGGATCTTTATTTTTATACAAAACCAGATACATCTGCTCAATAATCGGGACTTCAACATTGAGTTTTTCGGCCAACTGATAAGCCGACAATGTTGTCTTGACCCCCTCGGCGACCATCTGCATTCCCGAGAGGATCTCATCAATGTTACGCCCACGTCCCAACTCTATCCCGACGCTGCGGTTCCGTGACAGATCTCCGGTACAGGTGAGAACCAGATCACCCATGCCGGCCAGTCCGGCAAATGTTTCAGCAGAGCCGCCAAGCTTCAATCCCAGCCGGGTCATCTCAGCCAGCCCCCGGGTGATCAGTGCCGCCCTGGTATTGTGACCAAACCCCAGCCCGTCAGCAACCCCTGCCGCCAGCGCGATAACATTCTTCATCGCTCCGCCCAGTTCGACTCCGATAATATCGTTATGGGTATAGACGCGGAACCGTTCGGTACTGAAAATCTGCTGAATTTCTTCCGCAACAGCAAGATCGGGAGCTGCAGCAACAACAGCTGTCGGCATCCCGGCGCTCACCTCTTTGGCAAACGATGGTCCCGAAAGAAAACCGAGCCGGCGATGCATCTCCTGCGGCAACAGCTCCTCAAAAACCTGAGACAATAACATCAGGCTATCGTTCTCAATTCCCTTGGAAGCCGAAACAATCAGTGCCTGCGAAGGAAGATGGGGTAAAGCCTGCAGTAAAACCAACCGGGTGACCTGTGAGGGGGTCACAAAAAGGATGAGGTGTTTGTCCCGAACGGCGGCGGCAAGGTCACTGGTGATCTGAAGGTTTTTTGCCAGCTCGATGTCGGGAAGATAAAGATCATTGACCCGGGTTTCGGCCATGCGCTCAGCAAGATCGGTTTCGAAACACCACAGGGTGACATTCTGCCACGTGTTGGCCAGCAGATTGGCAAGGGTTGTCCCCCAACTCCCGGCACCGATAACAGCAAGTTGTTTCTCCACCTAAAGAACCCCTTTCTTTTTTGCAATCCGCTGCTTCAGATGATCTATCTTTTCATCCAGAAGTGGGGATGTCTCCTCCGTGGCAATCTGCTGGTAACGCTGAAGAGCCGCTTCAAATGCCCCCTCTTCCTCAAGCTGTTTTGCCAGATCAAGCTCTGCAAGAATCCGAAAGCGACTCTCGGGGTACTCATCGATCAACCGCTGCCAGCTGCTGCGGGCCTTTTCCCCCTGTCCCTCCAGTAAAAGAATCCCCCCACGACGGTGCAGCACTTCGGCAATTAATGGGCTGTCAGGATAGTGTTCCAGCAGTGTTTCAAGCTCGATCCGCGCCTGTGGATAATTTTTGAGCCGGAAATAACAATCGGCTATTTCGTAATAATAACGATCGGGTGTGCCACGATCAAGCTCAAGCAGGCGGTGATAAAACTCAATGGCGCGGGAATAGTCACGCAACGTATATTTGATAATCTGTGCCGCGGCTTCGCGTGCCGGCAGAACCAGCGGACTTGA
This sequence comes from uncultured Geobacteraceae bacterium, assembly GCA_964592545.1. GTDB lineage: Bacteria > Desulfobacterota > Desulfuromonadia > Desulfuromonadales > Geopsychrobacteraceae > Desulfuromusa. The sequence goes on along the minus strand of CAZQFI010000302.1, from coordinate 5,836 downwards.
GGGGTAATCGTGCTCCAGCTGTAAATAGTGGAGCAGTGCCCGCTGCTCATCCTGTCGGTCATACTGCTCTATCCGGGCAATTTTCAGGAGCGCTTCGCTTGCTTCACCAGCCTGTGGATATTTTGTGTAAATCTCGCGATAGACATCTTCCGCAGCAGCCAGTTTTCCCAGACTTTCAAACTTGATCCCCTTAGAAAAGAGGCGCTGTGGCGCAGCCAGCTGCTGCTCGCGATAAATCGGGTAGAGCAGTGCCACGGCTGTGACCAGAACCAGCACGAAAAAGAACCACCGCTTGCGGTTAGATTTCCTCGTCTGGAGTTCCTGCTGTTTCAGCTCCCGCTTCAATTGCTTCTTCAGCTGCTGCAGCCCCATCCGCATTATCCTTCTCTGCCAATTTGGCAACCGAAACAATCACTTCATCGTCTTCGAGAACCATCATCCGCACCCCCTGGGTGTTACGGCCAATGGCACGGATGTTCTTCACCTTGGTGCGCAACAACTTGCCCCGGTTGGTGATAAACATCAGATCGGACTCGTCATCAACCATCTTGATGGCAACGACACGACCGTTTCGCTCACTGGTCTTGATGGTGATAATCCCCTTGCCACCGCGACTTTGGGACCGATATTCTTCGATATCGGTCCGTTTACCGTAACCATGTTCGGTTACCGTCACCAGTGCGAGGGAGGTATTGTCGGTCACCGACTGCAGGCTGACAACTTCGTCATCCTCAGCGAGGTTCATACCGCGAACGCCGCGGGCAGGGCGGCCCATGGCACGGATATCTGTTTCGGGGAAGCGGATCGATTTCCCGTCGCGGCTCGCCAGCAGCAGGTCCCGCTTACCATCGGTCAGACGTGCCTCAATCAAACTGTCACCCTCATCAATTGTCAGGGCGATGATGCCGCCGACCCGCGGGTTGGAGTACGCCATCAGCTCGGTTTTCTTGATAATTCCCCGGGCCGTCGCGGTGACAATATATTTCCCCTCTTCAAACCCCTTGACCGGCAAAATGGTTCGCACCGTTTCATCGGGAGCCAGTTGCAGCAGGTTGACGATCGCTTTGCCGCGCGAGGCACGCCCACCCTGGGGAATTTCGTGAACCTTCAGCCAATAGACTTTGCCGAGACTGGTAAAAATCAGGATGTAGGAGTGGGTTGACGCAACAAACAGGTTTTCGACAAAATCCTCTTCCTTCGGCTTGATGCCACTGCGCCCCTTGCCGCCACGCCGCTGTGCCCGGTAGAGGGAGACAGCGTTGCGCTTGATATAACCGCCGTGGGTAACGGTAACCACCATATCCTCTTCGACAATCATATCTTCGAGGGTCAGATCGGCAGTACGGTCAAGGATCTCGGTACGCCGCGGATTGGCAAATTTATCCCGCAACTCAATCAGCTCAAGCTTGATGATGTTGAGAATCTCAACTTCACTGGCAAGAATTTCCTTGAGTCGGGCAATCTGAGCCAGGATCTGTTTCAATTCCTCAAGAATTTTGTCCTGCTCCAGTCCGGTCAGGCGGTGGAGACGCATGTCGAGGATCGCCTGTGCCTGAATCTCGGAGAAGGAAAAGCGAACAATCAGTCCCTGCTTGGCATCAGCCGGGGTCGCGCTACTTTTGATGATCTGGATCACTTCATCGAGATTTTCAAGGGCGAGCTTCAAGCCGTGGAGAATATGGGCACGCGCCTCAGCCTTTTTCAGTTCAAAAACACAGCGGCGGGTAACAATTTCACGCCGATGGTCGATAAAGCTGTCAAGAACTTCACGCAGATTGAGAATCTTCGGCTGACCCGACACAATCGCCAGCATAATGATACCGAAAGAGCTCTGCATTGCCGTCATCTTGTAGAGCTGATTCAGAACCACGCCGGGGATCATATCGCGTTTCAGCTCGATAACGATCCGCATGCCATCACGGTCTGACTCATCACGCAGGTCGGAAATCCCTTCAATTTTCTTGTTTTTAACCAGCTCGGCAATCTTCTCGATCAACCGCGCCTTGTTGACCTGGTAGGGGAGTTCTGTGACAACAATCGCTTCGCGGCTGCTGCGACGATCAATTTCGACCAGCGCCCGGGCGCGCATCTGGACAATTCCGCGGCCCTTTTTGTAGGCATCGATAATCCCTTCCTTACCGTTGATAAATCCGGCAGTCGGGAAGTCGGGTCCGGGAATTTTTTCAATCAGTTCGTCAATCGTGATACGGGGATCTTCAATCAGGGCAATCAGCCCGTCAATAACCTCACCAAGGTTATGTGGGGGAATTTTGGTCGCCATCCCGACAGCAATACCCTCGGAACCGTTGACCAGCAGGTTGGGAAACTTACATGGGAGAACCAGCGGTTCCTGCAGTGAATCGTCGTAGTTGGGGCCAAAATCGACCGTTTCCTTCTCGATGTCACTCAGCAATTCATGGGCCAGGCGATCCATCCTGATTTCGGTATAACGCATTGCCGCCGCCGAATCGCCATCAACCGATCCAAAATTTCCCTGTCCATCGATCAGCGGGTGACGCATCGAGAAATCCTGCGCCATCCGGACAATTGTGTCGTAAACAGCGGTATCACCGTGAGGGTGGTACTTACCGATAACATCACCGACAACCCGCGCCGATTTTTTATAGGGTTTGTTGTAATCGTTGTTAAGATCGTGCATCGCGAACAGAATCCGCCGGTGAACCGGTTTGAGACCATCGCGGATATCGGGAAGAGCCCGCCCGACGATGACACTCATCGCGTAATCCATATACGATTTACGCATCTCATCAACAATATTGACTGTGACTTTATTTTCCTCTGACAACATCTATTCCTCCAGGCTTCCCATGTGGAAGTGACAGCCTCTTATCAAACATCCAGGTTGGCAACGTTCAAAGCATTCATTTCGATAAATTCGCGCCGCGGTTCAACCTGATCACCCATCAGAACCGTAAAAATTTCATCGGCTCTGATCGCATCCTCAATCGTCACCTGCAGAAGAATCCGTTTTTCGGGATCCATTGTTGTTTCCCACAGCTGATCGGGGTTCATCTCACCAAGACCTTTGTAGCGCTGGATATATTGGCCCTTTTTTGCCCGGGCAAGAAAGACATCAAGCAATTCCTGCCGATCCGATATTTCGATATTTTCCTTCCCTTCACTGACCAGCAATGCCGGTTCACCAAAGGAGATTTCTTCGACCTGTTTTCGCGCCTGCAGCAGCAGTTTATATTCGTGTGAAGAGAGCGTTTCGACGGTTTGGCGATCAATACGGGCGTGAAGATTGCCAAACGTCACCAGAATCCGGTCGGGATTCTCCAGAACCTCAAATTTTGCTTCGGGTTCCTGAATTCGCAGCTGCTCTGCCAGGGGTTCAAGGCTGGCATTGTCGGCAAAGCCATTCTTAATTTTTCCTTTAAGGAAAAATTCGAGAATTTCCGCCGGCACCCCACGATTAACGATCTTGTCGAAGTGCTGATTATAATTGATGATATTTCGCAACGTCGGAATAATCTGTTTGCCGCGCAGAACCTTCTCACCATTCTCAAACTCAAGCGAAACCCCTTCGGTGCCGGTCTCAAGAAGATAATCGAGCAGGACATCATCATCTTTCAAATAGAGTTCGCGCTTGCCCCGCTTCACTTTATAAAGGGGCGGTTGGGCAATATAAAGGTGACCACGCTCAACAATTTCGGGCATCTGGCGGAAGAAAAAGGTCAACAGCAGGGTCCGGATATGGGAGCCGTCCACATCGGCATCGGTCATGATAATAACGCGGTGATAACGGAGTTTGGAAATGTCGAAATCATCTTTGCCGATCCCGGTTCCCATCGCAGTAATCAGGGTGCGGATCTCATTAGAGGTCAGTAGCTTGTCAAAACGGGCTTTTTCGACGTTTAGAATTTTACCTTTAAGGGGCAGAATCGCCTGATAACGGCGCTCACGCCCCTGTTTTGCACTGCCGCCGGCGGAATCACCCTCGACCAGATAAATTTCACAGAGAGCCGGATCTTTTTCCTGACAATCGGCCAGTTTTCCCGGCAGGGAAAGTCCCTCAAGCGCCCCTTTTCTCCGGGTCAGATCACGGGCCTTACGTGCCGCTTCACGGGCCCGAGCCGCTTCAATCCCTTTTTCAAGGATTTTCTTGGCAACCTGGGGATTCTCTTCGAGAAACGTCGCCAGTTTCTCATTCATCAGGGTCTCTACGTAGCCTTTGATCTCCGAATTCCCCAGTTTTGTTTTCGTCTGCCCCTCAAACTGGGGATCGGGCAACTTAACCGAGATAACAGCGGCAATCCCTTCGCGCATGTCATCACCTGAAATCGAAACCTTGACGTTTTTCAGCAGGTTGTTCGCCGAAGCGTAAGCATTCATCGTCCGGGTCAAGGCACCACGGAAACCACTGAGATGGGTTCCCCCCTCGTGGGTATTGATGTTGTTGGCAAAGGAGAAAATTTTCTCGTCATAGCCATCGTTATACTGAATTGCGACCTCGATCTCCGCACCACCTTTTTCCCCGCGAAAATAGATCGGTTCGTGATGCAGCGGACTTTTGGCCCGATTGAGATATTCAACAAAAGAGCGGATTCCCCCTTCATAAATAAATTCCTGGCTCTTTTCGGTACGATCGTCCTTGATAATAATTCTGACTCCGGCATTCAGAAATGCCAACTCCCTTAAACGCTGTGAAAGGGTTGCAAATGAGAAATCGGACGTATCAAAAATATCCATATCGGGCCAGAAAGTGATTTTCGTACCCCGTTTAATTGTATCGCCGACGACCGCCAACGGTTCGACAGGGACACCACGGTGGTAACTTTGCCGATATATTTTTCCAGCGCGACGAATTTCCAGGTCAAGACGGCTTGACAGAGCATTGACAACCGAAACGCCAACGCCATGCAATCCACCCGAAACCTTGTATGCCCCGTCACCCTGATCGTCAAACTTTCCGCCGGCGTGAAGAACCGTCATCACAACTTCAGCGGCCGATTTATTTTGTTGATCGTGCATTTCAACCGGAATACCACGACCATTGTCTTCAACCGTAACGGAGTTATCCTCGTGAATAATGACGGTGACAGCATCACAATATCCGGCGAGTGCTTCATCTATGGAATTATCAACTACCTCATAAACCAGATGATGCAAACCATTGACAGAGGTTGAACCAATATACATTGCCGGTCTTTTTCTAACGGCCTCAAGTCCCTCTAGAACCTGAATACTCTCAGCACCATAATTTTTTTCTTCTGACATAATTACCCTTACTTAAATAAATTCTGTAAAAGAACCATTATTAACCTTATATGTTTTATTGTCTCTAGTGTCTGGAAAATCTGTTGTTGTTATAAAAACCTGTCCTGAATTTTCAAGAATTTTATTAAAAATGTTATGCTTCCGAGATGAATCTAATTCATTGCCTATATCATCAAAAAGTAAAATAGGATAAAAATTATTATTTTCTTTATAGTCTATAATCTGCGCCTGCTTATAACTTAAAAGCAGAGATCTTTTTTGCCCTTCTGATGAATACTTATTTATATTTACATCGTTTATTTTAAAATAAATATCGTCAACATGTGGACCTGTCAGTGTGTAACCATATTTTTTTTCTTTTTCTTCCGTTTTTCGAAATTTTTTATTTAATTTACTCTTAATATCTTTTTTATCTTATTTTTTATAATCGATACTATATTCTTCATTTATCTGGCTGTTTTTCTCTATTACTTTCAATTTACTATTTATTCTTTCCAAAAAAGATATTCTCTCCGAAATTATTTCTGATCCATATTCTATAAGTTGTTCTCTCCATATATCGTGATGACTTGGGTTTTTAAGATAAAAATTTCGT
>CAZQFI010000301.1:0-2972 GCA_964592545.1 uncultured Geobacteraceae bacterium | reverse complement strand
CGCTGCTTGCGGAAATAATGCATGGCAAAGAATTTCAAGAATAGCCTCCCGGTCAAGGGACACAAGTTTCTCATCCCGGTAGTAACCGACGAGCTGATTGACCAGGCCGTGTGATTTCTGGCTGACACCTGTCGGCTTCATTTTCAGCAGAGCATGAGCTGTTTCCCAGCTCGTTTCAAGCAGCAACGCAGCGTGATCAAGCCACAGGTTTCTTCTTGTGGCAGAGCCATGGCGTTCCCAAAGCAACTGCCAACGGCCATCACTATCAGCAAGAGGGGTGAAATCGGTCAATACCCGGTGACAGTAGGGTTCCAGATCAAAAGCCCCGCCCTGTGCCAGGTGATTGCTACGCTGCAACGATTGCCGACCACTCGCAACATCGGTCAGCAGAACAAACGGGGCGGAAAGATCAAATCCACACGCCTGCCCGACCGGGATTCCTTCCTTGTCAACCATGGGGACGGCCTGGCCAATCCGGCCGCTGATTGGTTTTGGCGAGTTGTTACAGAGGATCAGGACCGGCTGCCCGTCATAGCTGTTACTGTAAACGAAGACATCGTCTTCAACACCGTAAGCCGAAACAAAATCGTAAAGCTGGAAACTTTCAGCACCGCTGAACAGGGCACGCTTGCGCAACAAAGGAAAGATCTGTTGCTGATGGCGTTGCAGAAGGTTCTGATCTGGCTGTTCATCCCAACGCGGTGCGAGATATTCCATCCCGTACTTTTCGTGGAAACCCTCAACCTGACCGTGACCAAACATCGGCAAACCGGGCATTGTCGCCAGCAGGGTTGCGACACAGAAATATTTGTCACCACTGCCGAACTGCTCAATCGCCGGTTTTTCATCGGGGTTACTCATGAAATTGACAAACCGCTGCAGAATTGCCGGGTCAAAAGCCAGAATATTTTTTAGCGTCTCGCGATATTTGCCGTTCTCCTCATTCTTGAGCATATTCATGAAGGCGCTGTTGTAAACACGATGCATCCCGAGGGTCCGGACGAAATACCCCTCCATCAGCCAGAAGGCCTCGGCAACCAGCAAAGTATCGGGCGCTTCAATCTGGATCCGGTCAACCAGTTCACGCCAGAACTCCACCGGAAAATGGCGATTGAACTCCTCGTGGGTCATGGCGTAATCACTGCGCGACGGAACACCGTCAACCGCACCCGGCAACGGATACCAGAGCCGCTGAAAATGTTTCTTCGCCAGCGTCATTGCCGCATCAAACCGGATAATTCGGAAACGCCGGGCGACATCGATGATCAGTCGGATCATCGCCTCACGCACCTCAGCCAGCAGATAATTGAGCTGGACCGTATCATTCCACGGCAGGTGGGTACCGTCATTGCCGTGATAGATAAACCGCACCTCACCTGTCCGGCGCTGCTGATAACGACACACAACCGCCGCTTCGGTATGGTCGTAATAACCATCCTCTATCTGGATTGCGTACTCGGGATCTTCACTCAGATCGGGACCGGTGAAGCGGTATCCCGGATAGGGCGGGTGGGGCAACTGAACAAACCAGTCGGGATGATCGCGCAGCAGTGCCGACTCAATCCCGGTGTGATTGGTCACCACGTCACAGGCGAGGTCAATCCCCCGCTGCCGGCAACGGTGGCGCAGGTTCTCCAGTGCATCGTCACCGCCAAGATCGTCAGCGACAACGTAGTCGTCGATAGCATAGGCGGAAGCGGCAACCTGCTGCTGTCCCATCAGCTGCTTAATCTTGAGCGAGGCTCTTGAACGCGTCCACACTCCGATCAGCCACAGGCTGGTAAAACCGTGGTGATGAAGCTCATCAAGCTCGGCATCGGGAATCTGATCGAGACGTTCGATGGAATAGCGATATTTCTTTGACAGCTGTGCCAACCAGACGTAAGTCGACTTTGCCAGCAGAACGGTTCGCGGCATCCAGTCATGATCAACGGTAAAATCGGCATATTCATTTTCATAGCCCGCCGCGGGATCAAGAGGAAGCGTTTCGGGTTCGCCCGGCGGTCCGTGTTGAAACCCTTCGTGTTCATAATGGGTCAATGCGGCATGGATAGTCTGCAACAGCTCAGGCGGCAGAATATCTGCCCAGGTTTTCCGGATAAACTGAAGCTGCTCATAAAGGGTGTCCCCGCGACGAATGGGTTCAAGTAACCGGGCAAGAAGGGTTTGGGGTTGCTGTGGAAAGCCGTCTTTACGCCGGGGGAGACATTGATCGATCTGCTGAACCAACTGCCGATAATTGGTTCGGTAATCGAGCTCAGTTTCTTCAAAAAACAGCGTCTGCCCCGCCGATTTCAGAGCGGGATTCTGACTTTGAACATAAAGGAGAAGCAATTCATGCAGCAGCTCAACATCCCCTTCTCCTTCAGCCAGTCGGGAAAATAATGTTGCAGCATCGGTGTCCCCCAGCTCGACCGACAACGCCGGAAAACTCCGGACATATTCACTCAACAGCGGATCATGTGAAGGCAGTCCGATATCAATCCCTTCAACAGCCAGCCGCCCGGCAAAAATCTGCACATCACGCGACTGCAGGAAATGGTCGGCAATCGCTCGCAAAGCACGATTTAATGCCGCCAGCAAACCCAACTCAGCCGCCGATACAGCAGTGTCATCAGAAGTGCGCAGTTCATCTGCCAGCAGATGATAGAAATAGGTTGCAGGCGGAGCCTCCTCCCGAAACTGCCGGGTCAGGTCGAGACGTTGCCAGAGTGACCGGCCACAGGGAAAACCGAGGGGATAATTGGTTGCAAGCAGACTCTTGGACATAATAATCACACTCGACTCAGATCGGCACGCCGGAGAAACTCGGCGGCCTCTTCAGGTGGCGTCGGATTGAGATGAAATCCCGATCCCCACTCAAATCCGGCAACCCGGGTCAACTTGGGAACAAGCTCGATATGCCAGTGATAATCGGACGGCAGCGAAGCCCAGTAATCGGGGCGCCCCCAGCGTAAATGCATCGGTGGGGC
>CAZQFI010000300.1:0-5392 GCA_964592545.1 uncultured Geobacteraceae bacterium | reverse complement strand
ACCGAAGCTCTCGATGGTTTTCCGATCAGAACGCAGCAGCTGATTAAAACGGATCAGCTCGGGGCCGTTGAGTCCGGAGTGGAAACTGATCGAGGCAATTCCAAGGGATGAAAAATACTGGGCAAACTCCTGATTGGTTGTATCCTCCTTATCGAGCCAGAGTTGCTCAAAGTAGAGGGCATTCGGAGCGATTCCAAGGGTGATAATCGGGTTCGTCTGGAACAGTTCATTGAGGATGTTCAGGGTTGTCCCAATACTGGCTGAAATCTGCGGGTGCTCCGGAGGATAAAGGGACAGCTTTCGGCGTGCGACGTTGAGCCCGTGGAGGAACATCGTCAGTAGCGGCTTGTCCTGATCATCCAGTAAATTGTCGATCGTTTTGTGCGTCACAACATTCCCATGAGGTCGATTCGCTTTTTAAGTCCGATCAAAAAACCGATTTTACCCCTGCCACCGATTACGTCAGACGAAATTTTAATGCTAACGGAGTATAGCAGATTTCACAACGATTTTTCATGATGAGAGGAATTGTTGCTGGTGCCGTCAGGTTGCATTTGTCATGGTTTGGTGCTAAATTCCGCGGCGTGAAGACTCTATTCTTTTTCCGAAAATCTGCGTATGAGCCCTAGCGAACATTTTGATGTTGGTGATGCGGCTTTGGCTGCTCAGTTATTTGGCCAGCAGAACAAGCATCTTAAACTCATAGAAAAGAAACTTGGCATCCGCCTTGGCAGCCAGGGGACGATGATTCATCTCTCTGGTGAGGCACCTCAGGTTCGTGTCGGTTATCGACTGCTGGAGGAGTTGAGCCTGCTGTTGCAGGCCGATATGCCCCTTTATCCTGCCGATATCGACTACGCGATTCGCATCCTCTCTGCCGATTCTTCCACCTCCCTCAAGGATATCTTCTGCGATACGGTTTTTATCTCGGCGCGCAACAAACTGATTGCACCGAAGAGTCTTGCCCAGAAGAATTACATCGATCATATCCGCGAGAATCATGTCGTTTTCGGGATCGGTCCGGCGGGGACCGGAAAAACCTATCTGGCGATGGCGATGGGAGTTGCGGCACTGATGCGTAAAGAGGTCAGCCGGATTATGCTGGTGCGTCCGGCTGTTGAGGCGGGAGAAAAACTCGGCTTTCTTCCCGGTGATCTGGCCGAGAAGGTCAATCCGTATCTGCGACCACTTCACGATGCACTTTATGATATGCTTGAATTGGAAAAGGCGCAGACCTTGCTCGAGACGGGTGTCGTCGAGGTCGCCCCGCTGGCTTTCATGCGGGGGCGGACCCTGAATGACGCTTTTGTGATTCTGGATGAAGCGCAAAATACGACTATCGAGCAGATGAAGATGTTTCTGACGCGGCTGGGGTTCGGCAGTCGGGCGGTGATTACCGGTGATGTGACCCAGATTGATCTGCCGCGCGATAAACAGTCGGGATTGCGTCATGCTGTCAATGTTCTCGGGAACATTCCCGGGATTGCGTTTACCCACTTCAGCGATGTTGATGTCGTTCGCCACCCGATTGTTCAGGCGATCGTGCGTGCGTACCAGCAGGCTGATCAGCAGAGTCCCAAAGAGATGTCGTTCGCTGAACGGACGAGTTGAGGACGTATGACCAAAGAAGAAAAAGAGAAATCACAGCAGAGCCGTTTTGCCGTCATCGGCAGCGGGGTGCAGAATCTGCGGAATCGGCAGCAACCCCGCCTGGGTGTGTGGTTGCTGTTGCTGGTGACAGTTCTGCTGACGGTGATTATCGTTCCCAAGGGCGGGTTGATTCCCGATTACTATGCTCCGGGTGATATTGCCAACCGTGATATCAAGTCTCCTCGAGATTTGCTTGTGGAGGATGCCCCGCTGACTCTGTCAAAACGTGATGAGGCGGCACAGTCGGTTCCATTGATCTATGATCTGGATCGAAAGAGAGGGCCGCAGGCGATTGAGCGGATTCGCCAGGGGCTGGAGATGTTGCTCCAGCAGAATAAAACTCCCGACCTCGACAGGAAAGTCCTTCTCCTGCGGTTAAGAACCGACTTCAGTGTTCCATTGACGGACGAAGAGTTGGAGCCGTTGCTCGAACTGGTCCACAACGAAAACATCGTGATGTTGACAGCTGATTTGCTGACACCGATTTTTGAGCGCCCGATTGTCGCCAATCTTCAGGCATTTGAAGCCGATCGTCAGCGGGGACTTCTGACCATTGGGCGGGAGGGGGAAGAGATTCTTAACCCCGATTTTCTGGATCAGACGATTGGTCTCAATGACGCCCTGACTCAGGTTCAGGACAAATTGTCGCAGATCCCCGGAATAACCCCTGTCCAGAAGAAGACTCTGCTGAAGATTGTGCAGCAGCAGTTGCGACCCAATCTGGTTTTCAGCCAATTGAAAACAGAGCAGCGGCGGACAGCTGCCCGGGAGCAGGTCACACCGGTATTGTTTCAGGTGAAAAAAGGAGAAATGGTGGTCCGAGAGGGAGAACGGGTCTCTTCCGACCAGATTCTCAAACTCAAGGCCATCCGTGAATCGGGGCGTGATAATCGCAGTCTGCAGACTGCTGCCGGATTATTTATCTCGTCATTGCTGTTGATTTTTGTTGTCTACTTTTTTGCTCAGAATAATATCAGTAAATTTAATCCCGATTCGCGCGATCAATTGTTTCTCGCAGCTGTTTTTCTCACCCTTCTGGTGTTGATGAAAGTTTCAATTTTCATTGCGACCGCGATGGGAAATACCTTCACCTATTTCGATTCTTCGGTCTATTTCTACGCCATCCCCTTTGCTCTGGGGGCCATGCTGGTGCGGATTGTCCTCAATTCCGAAACAGCACTGCTTTTTTCCCTCTGCAGTTCGATTGTCGTCGGAGTTTTGTTCGGCAACAGCCTGTTAATGGGGGTCTTTGCCCTGGTTGGCAGCCTGGCCGGAGCTCATGGTGTTCGCCATTGTCAGCAGCGAACGACCCTTTACCGGGCAGGTATGTGGGTTGGCCTGGCAAATATGGGGTTGCTGCTGGGGATCCATTTTCTGACCGGGCGCAGCTTTGAGTTGCAGTTGTTGTGGAAGCTCGGGTTCGGTTTCTTCGGGGGGATTGCGAGTGCCGTATTTGTGAATGGCATTATCCCGCTGATCGAGTCATCGTTCAAATATACGACCGATATCAAGCTGCTCGAACTGGCGAATATGAATTCACCGATTCTGCGGCAATTGATGATTGAAGCTCCCGGAACGTACCACCACTCCATTCTGGTTGGAAACCTGGCGGAAGCAGCAGCTGAAGCGATCAATGCCAATCCGCTCCTGACCCGGGTCGCGGCCTACTATCACGATATCGGGAAAATAAAAAAACCGCTGTATTTTATCGAGAACTCGGGGGGGCAGCGGAATAAACACGATAAACTTGCGCCGTCGATGAGTGCTTTGATTCTGACCTCCCATGTGAAGGATGGCGTTGAGCTGGCCCGGGAGCACAAGCTGGGTGCTGAAATTATCGATATTATTCAGCAGCATCAGGGGACAACACTGATCAAATTCTTCTACGAACGGGCAAAAAGTCAGGCGACTCCCGAAATGGGGCAGGTTGATGAGCGCGATTACCGTTATCATGGACCAAAGCCACAGACACGTGAGGCGGCGCTGATTCTCCTTGCCGATGCGATTGAGGCGGCCAGCCGGACGCTGACCGATCCGACTCCGGCCCGGATTCAGGGGATGGTACAGAAGCTGATCAACAATATCTTCATTGATGGCCAGTTGAATGAGTGTGATCTGACCCTGAAAGACCTGAACCTTATCGCCAAGAGTTTCAACCGGATTCTGGCCAGTTCTTTCCACCATCGGGTCGATTACCCCGAGCCGGTTCATATTGTCCGGGAAAAAAACGACGGCGATGATAAAAAACAGCCAGCCGAAAAGGTGAAAAATACCAGTGCAAATCCAGATCGACAACCGGCAGAGGCGCCACAAGATTCTGAAACGGCCACTGCGCAGGATAGCCCGGAAGATCTTAAGCGTCTCGGGATATCCTGACGCGGAACTCTCCATCCTGATTCTTGATAATGCCGGGATTCAGGAGATTAACCGGGAATATCTGCAGCGCGACCGACCGACCAACGTCATCTCTTTTGCGATGCAGGAGGGGGTGGGTGCCGGGTTGTCACCGCTGGTGCTGGGTGATGTTGTTATCTCGGCGGAGCGGGCGGCAACCGACGCTGCCGATGCGGGGATTCCGTTTGAGCATGAGCTCTGGTTTCTGCTGCTGCACGGGATTCTTCACCTGCTCGGTTACGATCATGAAAGAGGGACTGAAGAGGAAGCTCGGCAGATGGAAGCGCGTGAGGCCGAAATCTTTACTTTACTTGTCGATGAATTTCCCCTTGGTGCACCAAAATAACAGGAGAACAACAGAAAGTGGATAACGACCATTCACGGGAACCCGACGGCTGGCTGAGGCGGTTGGGGCGGAGATTGAGCCACCGACCGCAGGCAAACAGTGAAGAAGAACTGCAGGAGCTGATTGACGCATCCGAACAGCAGGGGATTATTGACGAAGGTGAGGGGGAGATGATCCAGTCCATTTTGGAGCTGGATGAGACGATTCTTCGCGAGATCATGATTCCCCGCACCGACATGGTGAGTATTGATGCTGATGCCCCTTTCAGCCGGGTTCTCGATGCAATTCTCGAATCGGGACACTCCCGGATTCCGGTTTATCAGAACAATGTCGATAATATTATCGGTCTCGTCTACGCCAAGGATCTGCTCCGCTACTGGGGGCGCCCTATCGACAGCATTCCCCTTGATGAGATTATGCGTCCTCCTTATCTGGTCCCCGAGTCAAAGCAGGTGAGTGTTCTTCTGAAAGAGTTTCAGGAGGCCCGGGTTCACATCGCTATCGTGATTGATGAATATGGCGGAACATCGGGGCTGGTCACCATTGAAGATTTAATTGAAGAAATTGTTGGTGAAATTCAGGATGAATACGATCTTGAAGAGCAGTTGCTGGTGGAGCAGGCCGACGGGACCCTGCTGGTCGACGCGCGATTGAGCATTGAAGAGTTTGAGGAATATTTTGATATCGAGGTTGCCCGGGAGAAATTTGATACCGTTGGTGGCTACGTTGTCGAACAATGCGGGCGGGTTCCGGCCGTCGGCGAAACGGTCCACACCGATAAGTTTGATATTACCGTTGTTCAGGGTGACCAGCGGGTGCTGCGGCAGCTGAGGGTTGTCCCCCTGACCCCTTCGACAGACTCCAATGGTGAGAGTTGATGTCGCCTGAACGACTCGATTTCAAGTTTGCTGCAGCAGTGGTCGCTTCGGGGTTGCTGCTGGCGGCAGCATTTCCGCAGCTCAATTTTTATCCGCTGGCCTGGGTAGCTCTTGTCCCACTGTT
>CAZQFI010000299.1:0-5717 GCA_964592545.1 uncultured Geobacteraceae bacterium | reverse complement strand
TTTCTTAAAAAATCAATCATATCAGTATGTTAATTTGTGAGTATGAATATGGAGGACTTTTAACGAGACATCTTTTTTGGGTCGGATGATGTTGTCACTCAATCATCCTTGTCTGGTCTGTAATCGCAGCGAATTGTCACGTTGGTATCCCCAGTCATCTTATTGTTGTCTGCTGAATATTATTAACATATTGAAATATAAGGAAAATTAACAATTTGTGCGGTTGACAACCATTTTGGTTTTATATATAAGTTCTGCTGCTTCAACTTACCGCTGAGAAAAACAGACTTTGATAAGTATCTTGGTCATCGCTCAGCGAATTTCACGGGGTAAAAGGGGTGGGCGTGACCCATCAAAACACATAAATTTATGACTATTTTCAAGTATCTATTTTCATCATTGATCGTGGTTCTTCTGTCTTTTTCCTTCTGTTCTGTCGGGGCGACACCCGTCTATCAGGGACCCGACATCCAGATTATCGGTCAGGAGTTCTATCGTGATCTCGATTCAGAGTTCCGGCGTTACAGTTATCAGATTGATGCGCTGGAGAACGGTGTCCCTCCCCTGATCCTGGAGAATCTTCCACGCGATCTCGGGGAAATCAGCTCGACAAAACAGCGCAAGGCGATTTTCTTCAAGTCTCTTTTGCCAATGATTTTACTGGCAAACGACGAGATTCTGTTCGAACGCAATAAACTTGTGAAACTAAAAGGGCAATTGGCTGAGAATCATCAGCTGAATGAGGTTGAACGGCATGTCCTGTCGGCTCTTGCGCGACGCTATAAAGTCAGATTGAATGAGCAGCAGCCAGATAAGGTTGTCGCTGAATTACTCAACAGGGTTGATATTATCCCTGCCGATCTCGCTTTGGCTCAGGCCGCAAACGAATCTGCCTGGGGGACATCGCGTTTTTCCCGGGTGGCCAACAATCTGTTTGGCGAGTGGACCTTTTCACCGGGGCAGGGGATCGTCCCGGAGAATCGCCCTGTTGGTGAAACTTACGAGGTCGCGAAGTTTTCAACCGTTTACGACTCTGTCCGTTCCTATCTGCAGAATTTGAATACTCATGCAGCCTACCGCCATTTAAGAGAGCTCAGGGCGGCAAGCCGGCAAGCCGGCGAGACCCCCGAAGGGGTGAAGCTGGCTGAAGGTTTAACCCGCTATTCGACTCGCGGTGAGGCGTATGTCAGAGAACTTCAGGCGATGATTCGGACAAACCGCCTCGAAAGGTTTTCCGCAGCAAAACTTCGCCTTAGCGATAACGGCCATACAACGCCAGCGCGTATTGTCACTCTTTTTTGATCGCCGGATTTTTAGCATTTACCCAGAGATGGCTGTACCAGAGCCATTGTCCCTCGGCTGATTGAAGGGTGACCGTATATTTATTTCGTCGCCCTGTCAGTGGCTTCTCGGCTGTAATCTGATACCATCCCGTCCCTTTTTGCTCATCTTTTGTGACCCGGCAGCGATTATCTCCCTGGACAAAGCAGTTGAATCGCTGCGCGTTGATCTCCTTACCGGCAACCTGAAAATGGAGAACCGGCGGGTTGTCAATGATGACCGGATCTGCAGGGTCTGCTGCACTGACCGTAAGAGGGCCCATTGCCAGTTTGTTTTTGAATCCCTTCAGGGTTGCAAACGGTCCTCCCATGGGAAACCGCGGTAAAATAAAACGGTCTGACTGGTCATAAATGACACCCGATTGCTGGGCAAAGGCCGCATTAAAGCCAAGACTTTTAATAACGTCAACAACGCGGTCTGAATATTCACCGTAAGGGTAGGCAAAGAGGGTCGGTTTGAAGCCCAGGTGCTTTTCGAATTGTGACTGAGCTTTTTCGATATCGGTTCTGATTCGTTCTTCCCACTGCTGCAGTGATTCGTTATTTTTTAATTCAACCAGATAGGCATGACTTGCCGTATGGTTGCCGATCTCAACGCCTTCTTCTGCCAGCTGTTTGAGCTCATCCCAGTTCAGGTAGCCGGGGGTGCCGACAGAATCGGTATTGACGAACAATGTCACCGGAAGATTATAGCGGCGGATGATCGGCATCCCGGCCTCAGAAAAGGAGCGAAAAGCATCATCCACACAAAATGAGATGGCATGGTCGGGGAGCTTTTCCCCTTTGGCCAGTCGGTCTGCAACCTCTCCCAGTGACATAATCTCGATTTTTGATGCGGACACATAATCGAGTTGCTGGGTGAAAATGTCGGTCGAAATATTGGTTGACGGGTAGCGGGTTTCGTCAAAACGGTGGTAGATGAAAGAGGTGACCTGCCCGGCGTAACTGCTCGAAACAGCAAGCAGGACGAACAATTGGACCAAAAGACACAGCGACTTCAGCATTATTTTACTCCCGTCATCAAGAGGCTTTCACCTTGTTTCGCAGATAGCGACGTATACTGTTTCTGGCTCGTGGTGTCACTGCCCATTCGAGCCATTTGGGGAGAACTTCCGGTTTCTCAGAGGTTTCAACGACAACCTGATCGCCATCGAGCAGCCGGGTTTTGAGTTGGCGTGTCCGGCCGTTGATCTGGCCGCGGCGGGCGTGAAGACCGAGAGAGTCGTGGATCTCAAAAGCAAAATCGAGGACACTGCTCCCTTCGGGAAGGATCTGAATATCCCCCTGTGGCGTGTAAACCTGGATTGTTGCTGAGGCCAACCGGAGGGATTCGGTGTCAAATGCCGATTCGCCATCCATTAACGATCGAATCAGCTCGCGGAAGTTTTTGTGGCGGAACTGAAAACCCGGAGCAAGGACACCCGACTCATTGAAACGGGTCAGCTTTCTGGTGGTGATCTCAACCCGCATTCTCTTTTCATCGGCCTGAACAGTGGTTTTGAGCGCCTGGTAACCGTTGGGTGATGTTGTATTCAGGTGGTCACGCAGCTTTCCCGGGATTGGTGGAAACAGACCGTGCAGGACGCCTAGAAAAATGTAGGCATCCATGATCCTGTCGACCTGAACCTCAAGGGTAAATAGCGTCGAAAAACCACGTTGCCTGGTCCGGGCCGAGGCAACAGAAAAGGGTCGCCAGCGTTCTTTCAGGACAACCTCCAGCTTTTGCTGTTCACAGGCATTGATGATACGGGCTTTTATTCGGCGGAGAAAGTCGGTGTTGTCACGCTGCTGCTCTTTAATGGCCCGCGTGTATTTATCGGCACGACTGGGGTAGAGAAGTGAATAGGAGAGGGATTCAAGCTCTGTTGCCACGTAACCCATTCCCAAGTGTTGTGCGAGCGGGACATAGACGGTTCGGGTCTCCTCTGCAATAAGCTTTTGTTTGTGTGGCGGCAAAGCATCGATTGTTCTGAGGTTGTCGATGCGATCCCAGAATTTCAGGCACAGAACACGAATATCGTCGATGGCAACCAGAAGGGTTTTTTTATAGGTTTCTTTCTTCAGGTCTTCCCGACTCAGGATTTGTGATGTGACCTTGGTCAGTCCATCAACGAGGTGTGCGACTTCTTCACCGTAACTGTTCCTGATATCTTCGAGAGTCACCGGGGTATCTTCAACAACATCGTGCAGCAGCGCTGCGATGACCGAAGGAAAATCCATCCAGTGGCGAGCCGCTAAATGGGCGACCCTGAGAGGATGGAAGATGTAAGGTTCACCCGATTTGCGCACCTGTCCCTCATGTGAGGAGCGTGCATCGTTCAGAGCCTTCTCTACCCTGTCGATTTCAAAATCGAGAGTATCCTCCGACAGTTCCGCACCGTAGTGGGTGACCAATAACTCCATAATATCGGTCATCAAGCGTTGTTCTGCCTGTTTGTCAAAATCTCCCATAGAACCTTCTTGTTTTAACCTGGAGGCCAAACCATGTCCCGTCCACCCAGAAGGTGAAAATGGATATGCCAGACAACTTGCCCACCAGCACGATTGCAATTATTGACGACTCGAAAACCGTCCTCCGCAAAACCAAATTCCCGGGCAATCTTGCCGGCAATCTGGTAAATATGCCCGACCAGTTCATTATCGTCACCGGTCAAATCGAGAGCTGTCGCAATATGTTTTTTGGGGACGATTAAGAAGTGATAGGGAGCTTTCGGGTCAATATCGTCAAAGACAATCAACTGAGAGTCTTCATAGCGGATTGTCGCCGGGATATCGCCAGAAATGATTTTACAAAATAAACACTCGGAATCCATTGTGCCTCCATCAACTTGGCTGACTGATGGCATGGAATAGTAACAGAGATTTGCAGAGAGGGCTAATCGAAAAATGGTGATTTGATAATCTAACCTGTTTTGTCTCCCTTTCTGGCGTAGACAAGGAACTCACGGTTCCCTTTGGGCCCCAGAATCGGACTTTCGGTCAAGCCGAGAACCTCACAGCCCCGGCTGGAAATGAAATTGCAGATCTGTGTAACGACCTCCTCCTGGAGGTGTTGATCCTTAACGACACCGCCTTTTCCAACCCGACCTTTACCGACTTCAAACTGAGGCTTAATCAGTGCGATTATTTCGGCATTCTCTCCAAGCAGCGCGAGGGTGCCGGGCAGAACCTTTTCGAGTGAAATGAAAGAGGCATCAATAACGGCCAATTCCGGGGTGTTGTCGAGCTGTTCAGCCTTCAGATATCTGATATTGCAGCGTTCCAGATTAACGACCCGCGGGTCTTCGCGGAGTTTCCAGGCCAATTGCCCATAACCGACATCGACAGCATAAACTTTTGCTGCACCATTCTGTAGCAGACAATCGGTGAAGCCGCCGGTAGACGCACCGACATCAATGGCCGTTTTCCCTTCAATGGTCAGAGAGAATTCGCGCAGGGCCTGTTCCAGCTTTAAGCCCCCGCGTGATACGTAGGGGATGTCTTCACCTTTCAGGCGGATATCGGCATCGATATCAACCTGAGAGCCTGCCTTGTCGATGCGGTGATCATCGACAATGACCTTGCCGGCAAGTATCAAAGCGCGAGCTCTCTCCCGCGAGGTGACCAGCCCCTGCATGACCAATAGTTTATCGAGACGTTCTTTCATGGCGATGACAATACCAACATCATCAATAAAAAGGGAGGCAAAATGCCTCCCAGAAAAAAATACTTGAACCCCGGTTTCCCGAGGTAACAAACCCGCTGCCGGCTTATCTAGCCAATGAAAAAGTCACGATTTTCAGTGAAGACTTCTTCGACTTCAAGAAGGGCACTTTCGACATCTTCATCATCGAGATCGAGAGCTCTTGCTCCCGGAGTCTTCAGCAGGTCGAGTTCTTCGTCAGGTTCTCGGTGTCCAATTCCCAGTCTGGTGCATATTTTTCCGGCAAGGTTGACTGTTGCTGTCAGTTCCAACAGTGCTTCACCGTTGTCTTCCTCATCCACCGAGATAAGCAGATCTTCGTGGTGCAGTGTCGACATGACCAGTGATCTGCTGAAGTTCCATTTATCCAATACTGCTGCACCGACAACCGCGTGGGCATACGGGAAGAATCGACCTTCCAATTCTGAGGTGCTGACACCTTCGGAGTAGGCCATTTCAGCTAATGCTCGATAGGAATCGGGATCACTGTAATTCATAACAATTTTACCGAGGTGACGGAACAGCCCGGCGAGGAATGCCTCTTCCGGGTCGGCTGATGAAAATTTGCGGGCCAGAATCCGGCAGCCAATCGCACAACCGATAGAGTCTTCCCAGAGCATCTTCTCCAGCAACCCATACGATTTGTTCATTCCCTCAAGGCTTGCAGCCAGAACCAGGCTTCGCAGGGTTCGCTC
>CAZQFI010000298.1:0-2293 GCA_964592545.1 uncultured Geobacteraceae bacterium | reverse complement strand
GCTGGTTGTCGCGTTTCCTGTCATCATCTGGCAGGTGTGGAGTTTTATTGCCCCGGCCCTCTACGGTCATGAAAAACGCCTGGCCGTCCCGTTTGTCTTCTTCAGCTCCCTGTGTTTCGGAACCGGAACCTATTTTGGTTTCACCCTTGTTTTTCCGATGATTTTCTCCTTTCTGGTGACGTACGGAACCAATGTTGGTGGCATTAATGCGATGTTGTCGATGGGAGCCTATCTCACCCTGGCATCGCGGCTGCTGATCGCTTTCGGGCTGGTTTTTGAGCTGCCGATTGTGATCTTTTTCCTGGCCCGGCTGGGGATCGTTGACTACAAGTGGCTGGCAAAAAACCGTAAATTTGCTCTATTGCTGGCATTTGTCATGGGAGCGGTTCTGACTCCCCCCGATATTTTCTCCCAGGCATCGATCGCACTGCCCTTTATTGTCCTTTACGAGATCGGAATTATTGTCGCCCGGCTGTTCGGCAAGAAGAGGGTCGTTGTCGACGATGAGGACGATGAAGAGTCGTAACCCGTTAAAATTTTAGGTAAAACTTTCTGCCCGGCCAAATTGGCCGGGCTTTTTTGTTGGAGCTGTTCCGGGTTTAAAAGTTGACAAGCGGGTCGGGTCAACGCAAGATTGACGTTCTATCGATTCCTGCTCTATTGAAAAACGGTGAGATAATGCGCCTGACCACCAAAATAACTTTTGCTGTTCTCCTTGGAGTTGTCCTGATTTTCTCCGCGTACAGCTATTTTTCAATTCAGCGGGAACGGATACAGCTGAAAAAGAACCTGAGCCGTGAATCGCGCCATATTGGTGAGAGTTTGCGGGTTATTATGGTTGAGGTCTGGAAGCAGCGGGGAGAAGAAGCGGCGATTCTGTTCCTGAAGAAGGCGAATCAGGGCTACAAACAGACGCTGGTCCGCTGGGTGTGGATCGATGAAAATGTTCCGTCGGAATATCAACCCCGGGTTCCGATCGACCAGTTAACCGCTCTGGCAGACGAGGAAACAGTCGCATTGCTGGCCGGGTCTCCCGATGGTCGCGACTTCCTCCTCACCTATCTCCCGCTGCTGACGGCAGATGGGCGGCTTGGGGCCATCGAGTTGACCGAATCGATGGACGAACTTCACGACTATGTCAAAGAGAGTCTACGTCGTTCAGCGCTGGTGATCGGAGCATCAATTGTTTCCGGATTGCTCTTTATGGGGGTGCTGGGGAGTATCTGGGTTGATCGTCCGATGCGGAAATTGAAAGCGCAGGCGGAGCGGATCGGTACCGGCGACTTTACCACCAGTATCAATCTACCGGGGAGTGGCGAGATCACCGAACTGTCAGATACTATCGAGCGAATGCGCGGTCAACTGGCGGAAGCGCGCGAGGCGGAACGGATCGCCAACAACCAGCGGATTGAGGCTCTGGAGAAACTTCGCCATACCGAGAGGCTGGCAACACTTGGTCAACTCTCTGCCGGGATTGCTCACGAACTGGGAACTCCTCTCAACGTTATTTCGGGGCGGGCCAAATTGATCGGCCGGGCCGGGATGGAGGCAGAAGATATTTCCCGGTCGGCCAGGATTATCGGAGAACAGGCCGAGCGGATGACTCAGATTATCCGGCAGTTACTCAGCTTTGCCCGTCGTGAAAAAGCGCGGAAACAGCCGATTGATCTGAATACGCTGCTGCGGGGATTGCAGCCGCTCCTCGATCCGACAGCGCACAAGCAGGGGATTACACTGACAATCAGGGAGGCGGAAGAGGAATTGCCGACTTTTGCCGATCCGGGGCAGCTGCAGCAGGTTCTGTTGAACCTGACCCTGAACGCGATTCAGGCGATGCCGGAGGGTGGCGAGATCGTTGTTTCGAGTGCGGCGGACGATTCGGCACAGCCTCCTGAAACGATCAAGGAGCCGCCGGACCGGTGGGTTAAATTACAGGTCGAAGATCAGGGTATCGGCATCGACGAGGACCGGTTGCGACAAATTTTTGATCCCTTTTTTACGACCAAGGAGGTCGGGGAAGGGACCGGTCTCGGCCTTTCCATCGCCTACGGAATTATTGAGGAGCATGGTGGCTGGATTGAGGTTAAAAGCACCCCGGGTGAGGGAAGCTGTTTCAGTGTTTACCTCCCCCGGAAATCTGACGGAGATGTTGCATGACAGAGAATAACCTTTCCGGACGGATTTTGATTATAGATGATGACCGGGCACTGTGTGAGCTTCTTGAAGAAGACCTCTCTCACCGTGGACACCGTATCTGGACGGCATAGAAGGTTGCGGATGGGCGGGAAATTCT
>CAZQFI010000297.1:0-4265 GCA_964592545.1 uncultured Geobacteraceae bacterium | reverse complement strand
GGGAAATTAAACGCGCTGATAGTTCCAACAATACCGAGGGGATGGTACTGATCGTACATCCGGTGATGTTCGCGCTCAGAGACCGTGGTAACACCGTAAAGCTGGCGAGATTGACCGACGGCGAGATCACAGATGTCGATCATCTCCTGAACTTCGCCTTTGCCCTCCTGAAGCGATTTCCCCATCTCGTAGGAGACAAGGGTTCCGAGAGCATCTTTATACTTACGCAGTTCCAACCCGATCTGGCGGACAACTTCACCCCGCTTGGGAGCGGGAACCTTACGCCACTGTTTGAAAGCTTCGTGAGATTTTTTGACCAGATTGTCGTAATCGGCTTCAGATGCCAGATAGACACTGGCGATATGTTGACCATCAACGGGTGAAACAATCTTCAATTCGCCCTGATCGGTGGTGGTGTTCCATTCCTGCCCTGTTGACGCCCCATAATTTTTCTCTTTAATGCCGAGCTCTTTTAAAAAATCCATCACTGTCTCCCTTTGTTTACTGATGAAAGATATCGTTATGTGCCCTAAGAAAAGGCAGTATCTTCAGCAAACTACATTAAAATAGAAAAAAGATATAATAGCGTTTTACTTTATGGGGTCTAGGTGCAGACTATAGGAGTTTCTCTCCAGATTCAAGAGCCATTTGACAAAGAAAACTCCTCTTCTGTGAAATTGATCCCATATTGAGCAAGTTCGTCAAGAATCGGATTGTAGATATCGGCCGTCAGCGGTAATTGCACCCCAAGTGGACACATCTCCCCAGTTGCCAGCAGCTTTGCAGCAATCCCAAGGGGAAGACCAACGGTATAAGCCATCGCCGTCCGCACATTATCGACACCCTCATAAGTCATCGACGAAACAATCTTCCGTTTTGCGCCGTCCTGTTCAAAAACAAATTGATGCTGCATCACCAGCAAATCGCGATCGCTGGCCGTCATGGACCATTTTTTCAAGAGAACCTGCTGCATAATCTGCGCAGGCGTTGCATTTTGAAGACCAATCTTTTCATCAGAAAAGAGCCCCAGCCACTCAATTTTATCAAAGATCTCACCATCCGCAGGCTGCCCAACAAAGTCAGCCAGAGATTCTCTCACCGTCTTTCCCCGACGATATGGCAAGAAGCATTCGATAAATTGTCGGTAGCTGAGTTGATGTGAATTTTCAACGGTAAAACTGTCATCGGTACACCCGAGCTGGACAAAAACATCCCACGCAGCGGAATAACCGGGACGGCGCATTGTCCCGCGTATAATTGTTGGAAGGTCGTCCAGACCATAAAGTTGACAGTACTGAAGAGAGTCGCGGTTTGGATAAACCTCAAATTTTCCATAACCCGGCACTTCTGCATCACTCAAGGTTGAGAACAACCGATGGTATGGAACATAACGGTACCGACCCTGTTCCCGGAAGGTTGCGACACCCTGCCCGGCAAGAACGACATTACGTGGATTCCAGGAAAATTTGTACTTCCAGGGATTATCATCACATGCCGGAGCAACCAGACCCCCGCAGAAAGATTTGAAAGAGAGAAGTTTTCCGCCACGACTTTTAACCTTGTCTATGACCCGCATGGCAGACATGTGGTCAATCCCGGGATCGACACCAAGTTCGTTGAGAAACACCAGACCGGCATCATGTACCGCAGCATTCATCTCCCGCAACTCGGAAGTAACGTAGGACGGAGACAACATATGTTTGCAGTGTGCCAGGCACTCGGTTGCAACCAGGGGATGCAGTGAACCGGGCAGCATTGAGATGACAATATCGGCACGGGAGATTTCAGCCGCCCGCAATGCTGAATCGAAAATATCAAATTTTATTGCCCGACCACCCGGATGACCGGCGACCTTCTTGTTTGCAAGGTCGAGCGAGATATCGGCAACGGTGATCTGCCAGCCATATCGCTCCGCATGTTCAAGAAGAAAATCGATCAGAACAGTTGCCGACAAACCGGCACCGATCACAAGAATTTTTTTCATGGTAACCACCCTGCTGAGAATTATTCAACGTACGTACTTCATCCATTGGAGGATTAATCACAACATGTTATTTTACAGAAATCTGCCGAAGATATCGCCTATTTATTCGGCCCTGGATCCTGAAAAGGTTTTCGAATGGACCTGCGGACACTCCGTTATTTTATCTCGGTTTATGAAGAGTTAAGCTTGAGCAGCGCGGCAAAGCGCTGTTTTGTTGCCCAGCCGTCCATATCTGCGGCGATCAGACAGCTTGAAGAAGAACTCGATCGCCAGCTGTTCGTTCGCCATGCCCGGGGTGTCAGCCCCACCCGTGCCGGGAAAGAATTGTATCCTTATGCAACGAAGGTTATGAACGACATCCAGAAGATGCAGACACTCTTCGAAGAAGGGACCCCGCATATCCCTTTGAAAATCGGACTGATGCCGTTTCTATCGGGTGAACGGATCGGTGCCATCATCAAGGAAGTGCTCGATAAAATTCCGGGGCTGGATCTGACAATTGTCGATTGGAATGAATCCGCTGATGCCCGAATTGTCTCCAGTACCATGGTGCAGCAGAACGAACATTTCCATAAACTCTGGACCGATAAGTATGTCCTCGCCATGCCGGTGGGTCATCCGTTGTCTCTCCAGAAAGCGGTCTCACTACAACAGATTGACGGTCTCCCCTTTATCAGCCGGACATTTTGTGATGCTATTGAATCGTGGAATTTTGCCATTCAGGAACAGGGCATCACCGTTAACACGAAAGCCACTTTCAGTACCGAAGAATACGCCCTCGATCTGGTTGCAGCCGGGCTGGGAATCTCTCTTATTCCGAGCCATTCGACGGCATTACGCCCCGACATCATCACCCGTGAAGTAAAAGATATTGAACTCAAACGGATTGTCGGTCTGGCCTGTCGAATTGACCAGCCATTGCCGGCACAGTTCTTATCCATCCTTGAACAATTTGAAGATCGCTACAAAGGTCAATGATGCGCATCATCAGTGGATCAGCCCGAGGACGACAGTTGGCCCCTTTTGCGGGGAAAGATATCCGCCCCACTCCCGACCGGGTGCGCGAAGCTGTCTTCAGTATCCTGACCAGCAGATTTGGTTCTTTCACCACCCTGAACGTTCTTGAGCTTTTCGCCGGAAGCGGAGCACAGGGGCTTGAAGCGGTCAGTCGCGGCGCATCAGCGGCCATTCTTGTCGATTCAGGAAAGGTGGCGGCACAGACGATTCCTGAAAATATCAGGCGCTGCCGGTTTGAAAACACCGTAAAATTTATTCCTCAGGATGTCTTTAAAGCCCTGCCGCTGCTGAAACAGGCAGGGCCATTTGATCTGATCCTGCTCGATCCTCCCTACAACAAGAATTTGATTCCACAAACACTTGAAATGATTGAATCCTTGAATCTGCTGTCAGAAAATGGAATAATCTGCGCCGAGTCGGCCAAAAATGAAGAGCTGAGTGATTGTGGACACCTGAAATTAATTGAAAGTAGAGTTTACGGATCGAGCCGGGTTCATCTCTACCATTTATCCTGAGGACTGTTATGAATCGTCATATTGCTATTTATCCCGGTTCTTTTGACCCCTTCACCTACGGACATATGGATATTGTCCACCGTGGTCTGGAGATCTTCGACACCGTTGTCATCGCTGTGGCAAATAACTCCGACAAGAACAGTCTGTTCACTGTGGCTGAGCGGGTTGAAATGATAAACCGGCTGGTCGAACATAACTCCCACGTCAAAGTTGAAACTTTTGACGGTCTGCTGGTTGACTACGTCGTCGCAAAAAAAGCGCGGGTTATTCTGCGGGGTTTACGTGCCGTGACCGACTTTGAATTTGAATTCCAGTTGGCACAGATGAACCACACCGTCTGCCAGCAGGTAGAAACCCTTTTCATGATGACCTCTCCCAAGTTTGCCTATCTCAGTTCATCAATAGTCAAAGAAGTTGGCCGGTTAGGTGGCGATATCAGCAAATTCGTACAGCCACTGGTCAAAGAAGAGCTGGAAAAGAAGTTTAAGTTATCCAGAAAATCTTAAAGTGATGGATGAACTACCACTAGAGAACCCCCATAAATCTATGGGTTTGTGGGATCGTCCTGACGAGAGGATGAATTTCCGAAACAAGGGCCTGCATTTCAAGTAATCGTTTGGTCGATAGTCCAATCTTACCGCCAACTGTCACCGGCTGCAAAACCATCGGGATCTCTCCCGAGACACCATTGACAAGATCAGCGGCCAGTTGTAACTCAAGCTCGGTCGTCGTCTCACCGACAACCAGCT
>CAZQFI010000296.1:0-3929 GCA_964592545.1 uncultured Geobacteraceae bacterium | reverse complement strand
CGCTGAATCTTCTTCGGCAACCCGGCGGTCCTGATTTTCAGGATCCGTGGCTTTGCGTCACCGGATCACTCCGGCTTTGCCCGTTCGGAGACAGTCAAATGTCTTTTTTGTACACTATCTTCTGCTGTGTACTGCCGCAATACCACCACAAAAGATTTTGTAGCAGAGTAAAATATGACCACAGCAATAAAAAAACGCTCACCCCGTTGCCGAAGTGAGCGTTTCCCAAGTCAATTATGATCCAAAGGCTTGAAGAAGGACGCTGAATCTTCTTCGGCAACCCGGCGGTCCTGATTTTCAGGATCCGTGGCTTTGCGTCACCGGATCACTCCGGCTTTGCCCTTTCGGTAGATAGCTGTTCGCTACATTTTACATTGTGGATCGAGATATATCCGATTCCGATAAAAAAATCAAGTCAAAAAATGAATATTTACTCATCATCTGTATTCAGTGCGCAAGAACATCGACCCCGGCGATTTCAAGCATACTGACCAGTTTTATCAGTGGTAATCCAATCAGGGCATTATAATCCTCTCCCGCCATTTTCTCCATGAGTGCAATTCCCAACCCTTCTATTTTAAATGAACCGGCGCAATCAAATGGCCGTTCCCGTTGCAGGTAATCGTAAATCTGCTGATCGTCAAGAGATCGAAACGTGACTGAGAACGTTGCATAATCGGTCTGGAGCGTGTCGTTGCGACTATCAAACAGCGCTAACCCGGTATAAAAGCAATGGGTTTGTCCCACCATCTGTTTCAACTGCTGAAATGCCGCCTGCAGGTTTCCCGCTTTCCCCATCGGGCGCTTGCGCTGGTCAACAAAAACCTGATCAGATCCGATAATCAACGCATCGGGATACTGCTCCGCCAGACTCTGTGCTTTCCCCAAAGCAAGATGACGCACCAGCAATTCCGGTGCGACGGTAGGGTCGAGCTCTTCAATATAAGGTGGCGCGGCAGTCACAAACGGCAGTTCCAGCTGCTGCAAAAGCTGGCGGCGATATGGACTGGTCGATGCCAGAACAATTTGTCTCATCAGACTATCCCTGATCCTGGAATGCTATACATTCGTGCAGTCCGGACATAAATTTCTGTTGTAATACAACCGGTGCCAGAATTTTTACATGGGGAATAAATGAATACAACCACGCCAGAATTTCGCGATCACCACTGGCAGAGAAACTTAAAACCAGCGAACCATCAGAGCGCTCTTCAATCGTCTGATCGGGATGCCAGATCCGCTCACGAATCAGGTGGGCAACTTCGGAACCGAACAGAAGCTCAAGCCGATACGTCTCACCCTCATCAATCAGACCGAAGGCACTCCCGGTCAAAAGTTCGGCGTGGTAATCATCTGGAACCTCAAACCGATCCGGCTGGACCGCGACGGCTTCAATCCGCTCAACCGCAAACAGTCTGAGGGCATCACGATTGTGAGCGTAGCCACCGATATACAACCCGTTTTTGAAAAATAACAACGTGTAAGGGTCAACCAGATACTGTTGTACCGGTCGCTTTGCCGGGCGGTAATCGATCAGACACTGCTGCTGTTTCAATAGTGCCTGTCGGAGTAATTCCAGGATCTGGTGGTGGTCTGAATAGTCTTTAAAACCATGAAAACGGGGTGCTGAAACTTCAGAGATACGCTCAAGATGGGCAACGCTACGGGGTGGCAGACTCGAGTGAATCCGGGTGAATATCGCTTCGAGATCGTCCTGAAATGGCGTCCCCTGTAAAAAAGAGAGCTGGCCGCGACACAGATAAAATGTCATCAGTTCTTCAAGAGAAAAAACAATGGGAGGGATCTTGCTGAACCCGGCGATAAAACTGTAGACAACGTGACCATCATCCTGCTGCTCTTTGATCAGGGGATAACCGGCATCCATAATTGCCTGTAGATCACGATAGATTGTCCGGCGGGTCACCTGACACTCCTCCACCAGCTCATCAACCGTTGCACCATAGCGCGCCTCAAGAATCCGGATCAGATCGTGAAGTCGTGCCGCCTGGCTGTATTTTTTCGGCCGCCGCCCCAGTTTTTTACCTGTCACCATCACCACCTATGTTTCGATTGGAGAAAATCGAGAAGAACCCACAGAGACAATACACCAAAGTAACCTGTTTTCTTACCGAAAAATAATGGCACATCCCATTGACAGCAAGAAGCCGTCTGACGAAGAATCAAGGAAAAAATAACCAAAGCACAACCTTGGTGGAGCAGAAAATTTTGCACGCATTCAATCCAGATGAAACAATTGTCGTCCTCGATTTTGAGACGACGGGAATGGATCCGGAACAGGGCGACAGAGTGATCGAAATTGGGGCTGTTTTGTTACGTGGCCAGACAATTATCGATCGTTTTCAGAGTCTGATCAATCCAGGATTTCTTGTCACACGCGAAATTGAATCTCTCACCGGCATCACAAATACACTGCTTAAAAATGCACCTCCGGCGGCCACAGTTGTCGGAGATTTTGTAGAGTTTATCAGTCATTACCCGCTGGTCGCGCACAATGCCTCTTTTGATCAGAAATTTCTGGCAGCAGAATTGGCACACATAGGCAAACGCCGACCACTTGATTTTGGCTGTACATTATTGATTGCCCGACGGATCTACCCGGAAGCATTCAACTACAAACTTGAAACTCTCATTCGTCACAAAAATCTGGCGGTCAGCGGTCAATTTCATCGTGCTTTGGCCGATGCCGAGATGGCAGCATCCCTCTGGCTCAAAGAGATTGAAGATTTGAAAACAGATTATGGATTTGAAACAATTTCTTTTGATTTACTCAAAGATCTGGGTAAAATCAGCAGGGATCGGGTTCATGACTACCTGCGGAAAACAGCAAAAGAGTTGCACAACCACCAAATTGATACGACTGGAAACCTTTTTGGATAGACGCTAAAGGATTGTAACAATGAAAGTCAGCATCGAATACTGCAATCAATGAGGCTATCGCCCTCGGGCTGCCAGTCTGGCAGCCAAAATAGAAAAACAATTCTCTATTGGGGTAAAACTGATTCCCTCGGGCGGGGGTGTGTTCGAAATTGTCGTGGATGACAAACTTATCTACTCAAAGAAAGCGACCGGGGAATTTCCCTCTGAGTTTGCGATCCTCGAGATACTGGAAAAATTATATTGAACGGCTCTCTGCCAGTTGCCAGAATGCTTCCACTGCCGGTTTCTGTAAGTTTCGCTTACTTGAACAGAGACCAACAACGTATGGTTCCAACTGTGGAGCCCGTTCAAGAACGACGACATCATGAGCAAATGGGCTGCGTTCAAGAACCAGCTGTGGGACAACACCGACACCGCAGCCCAGGTGGACCATCGCAATAATCGCTTCATTCCCCGACACTTCAGTACTGATTTTCGGAGAGATCCCGTGCTGCTTCAGCCATTTGTCAAAACGGCGCCGCGATAAACCAACCTGGGGGAGAACCAGCGGAACCTGTGTCAAATCGAGCGTCCCCTCCCGGGTTTTCGGTAACGTTGTAACCAACGATTTTCCGGCAATAAAAATCAGCGGCGTTGTAAATATTGGCAGGAATTCGAGCCCGCGCCGTTTACGGTCCGGCAACGCAGCAACCGCAATATCAATTTCTCCCGCTTCCACCTGAAGAACCGCCTTTTCAGCCGCTCCAGTTCGCAATTCAAGCTGAACCTCGGGGAATTTTTTCCGGTAAATTTCGAGCAGATCGGGTAATAAACTGTAGACCGCAGTGATCGAAGCATAAAGGGACAGGCTGCCGCCATAAACCTGTTTCCCGGATAAAGAACTTTGCAGGGCCTGAAAATCGAGGAGCGCCTGTCTGGCGTAAATAACAAACTTTTCTCCAGCTGCCGACAGCTGAACAGTGCGATTGTCGCGAAGGAACAGTGCCTCCCCCAGCTCTTCTTCCAGCCGCTGAATTGTTCGCGTCAGAGCC
>CAZQFI010000295.1:0-5457 GCA_964592545.1 uncultured Geobacteraceae bacterium | reverse complement strand
CGCCACCGTTACTGGTCTGTTTCAAGATCTGAGTCGGCTGGTGGAGGATCTTGTTGACCATGGCGTTGGTCATCGATTCAATCGCCTTACGTTGTTTATCATCAAGACCGCTTAATCCGGCCAAAGTTCTTTCCAATTCGGTCTGACGAATCTGTTCGATCTTCTGGCGCAGCGCAACAATTGTCGGGGTCACCTCAAGGGTCGCCAACCATGAGCAAAACTGCTCCACTTCGGCTTCAACAATCAATTCAGCCTTGGCCGCCTCTTTCTGCCGCTCTTTCAGGTTTGCCTGAACGACTCCCTGCAAATCATCGACATCGTAGAGATAAATCCCATCCAGCTTGTTGGCCGCCGGATCGATATCGCGCGGGACAGCAATATCGATAAGGAACATCGGTTTGTAGCGGCGGAGCTTGCAGACTTCCTTCAATTTTTTTGCACCGAGAATATAGTCGGGAGCACCCGTCGATGAGAGGACAATATCGGCGCGGTGGAGCTGTTCGCGGAAATTTTCGAAACTGACAGCCGTCCCGTCGAATTCTGCCGCCAATTTCTCTGCACGGCTGAACGTCCGGTTGGTCACCAGGACTTTGGAAACGCCATTATTGATGAAATGTTTCGCCGCCAGCTCACACATTTCACCGGCACCGATCAGCATCACCGTTTTGTTTTCGAGAGAATCAAAAATCTTGCGCGCCAGCTCAACCGCTGCAAAAGAGACAGAGACTGCATTACTGGCGATTTCAGTCTCAGTGCGTACCCGTTTTGCCGTCGAAAATGCTTTACGTAAGAAACGGTTGAGGATCACTCCGGCCGTTTTATATTCACACGCATGACCGTAGGCTGTCTTGATCTGACCAAGAATCTGCGGTTCACCGATCACCATCGAATCGAGACTGGCCGATACGCGTAGAACGTGGCGGATCGCCTCAGTTCCCTCAAAATTGTAGAGGTGTTCACGCAACGCAGAGCTATCGAGAGAATGAAAGTCGGCCAGGAATTTTTTCAGTTCGTGAATTGCCGCTTCGGGATTGCGGCTGACAGCATAGAGTTCAACCCGGTTACAGGTCGAAACAATCAGCGCCTCAGAAATTGAAGGGAGTTCGAGAAGCTGCCGTAATGGTTCCTCCATCCCATCGGGAGGAAAGGCAACTTTCTCTCTGATATCTACAGGTGCGGTCTTGTGGCTCAGCCCGACAACGATAATATTCATAATTCTGTTGACCTAACTCTTATCGATCATAGGGCGGCAAACGCCTCAAAGGTGTGATATCCACCAAACAGGACGTTGACCCCGAGAAAGGTAAACAACAAAAACATAAATGCGATAATCGAAAAAATAGCCGCTTTGCGCCCACGCCAGCCAACCGCCAACCGCCCGTGAAGTAACGCCGCATACAAAAACCAGGTAATCAGCGCCCAGGTTTCCTTCGGATCCCAGCTCCAGTAGCTGCCCCAGGCCGTATTCGCCCAGAATGCACCACTGATCAATCCCAGTGTCATCAGCGGAAATCCAACACTCAAACAGGTATAGTTGACCTTATCAAGCGTATCGAGCGATGGCAGGAGCTGATAAATCCCGGTAAACCGCTTACTCTTCAGCATTCGGTTCTGCACCAGATACATCACCCCGGCACCAAATGCGAGGGCAAATGCAGCGTTGCCGAGAAAAGCAAATGTAATGTGAACCGGAAAAAGCCAGCTTTTCAATAATGGATTCAACTGGACAACAACATCGGGGGCGAGAGCGCTGGCGATCATCAGCAAGAAGGCCAACGGTGCTGCAAACGCCCCCATCACCGATAAGCGAAACCGCAGGTCAAGGAGCAGGAACAGCAGAATGACACACCAGGCGAAGAACGACAGCGACTCATGCAGATTGGTCACCGGCGTCCCCTGAGCCAGCGAATGACGCACCGCAAAACTGGCGGCATGCAGAACGATCCCACCGAGCAACACCCAGCGACCGATTGAACCCATCTGTTGACGTTTGCCGATCATGGCAACCAGATAAAGGAGACTTGCGACCAGATAAGTCAGAGTCGTTATGTTGGATAACAGGAGCATCGCTTCAGAAATCCCTTCGGGCAGCCCATGCTGCTGGAATCATAAAAAGGAACTTAACCAAGTGATTGTATTTTTGACCGGCGGCAGAGTCAACCACATTCACTTTTTGATGCCCCCACTAACACCCAAAAAGTTCCGCTTCGACCAGTTCGCAGAGTAAATGACCGGCAAACTGCGCCAATTCCAATTGCCGGGGAGTGGAGGTTGTTGCCAGATTGAGGCAGATATCGACATCGACACCCTGAAGGGGATCTTTGGCGGAATCGTAGGAGATCAGAGCAACAGGCTGCCCATTTTCCACCACGTCATCCAGCACATTCTGCAGGACCAGCGGATCCGACCCGTCATTCAACAGCAGCAGCAGATGGTGCTGTGAATTCAACGCACGATAATGGCGCACCAGTGACTGCTCAAACTGTCCCGCTGACTGCATCAAGCCGTTTAGAACCGGGTCACCGCCAAGACACACCGCCGGCAAGGCCGGCCGGTCAAAGCCAAGTTTAAAAGCAAACTGGCTGGCCAACTGTTGCGCCACAACCTGGAGAGCACCATTTCCCGCGACCAGCAGATGTCCCCCCTCAGCAAACAGTAAACCGAGTCGTTTGGCCAACTTGACCAACTCGCCATTCTGCTCCTGACAAAACTTTTCAAGCAACTCAACGGACTGACGGCAGGCGACAGATATTTTCTGATCCATTTCATCTCCATCCAGGTAATTTCTTTATCGGCCCAGCATGATATGGAGCCGCTGCAGTCGTGTCAAGTCGCTCCATTCAGGCCGATTACAGCTTGATTTTCCCCGAATTTTCTATATATTGAGATCGACCATTGCGTCCGAGTGTATCTGTTACGGTCACTATATATAAAAAAGAAAAAGGAGAAACTGATGGCTAGAGATAACGTTTTTGAATTTACCGATGCACAATTTGATGCCGATGTCCTCAAATCCGAGACACCGGTTCTCGTCGATTTCTGGGCAACCTGGTGCGCCCCATGTAAAGCAATTGCTCCGGTACTCGATCAGCTTGCTGATGAGTATGACGGAAAGATCAAAATCGGCAAGGTGAATGTCGATGAAAACCCCGCCACCCCCGGTCAGTATGGTGTGCGTGGAATCCCAACCATGATCCTTTTCAAGGATGGTCAGGTTGTCGATCAACTGGTTGGTGCCGTTCCTAAAAAACAGGTAGAAGATCTGCTGCAAAAAGCACTGTAAACTATTTACAAACCCCGGGCAGGCTCCGATTCGGAGCCTGCCCGGTCATCTATTCATCAATCTTGTCCAGCCAACCAACAATTTCCTGCTCCAGCTTTCTTGGAATATTCTGTTCGTTTATTTCCGTAAGCAATTGCTGTTTCCTCTGTTGAATCTGGGTAATCTGCTCATCCGCCCTGCGAATAGCATCTCGGGACCCGGCGTACTGCCAACGCCGGGTCGCACTGTTTCTATCCTCAAGCACCTGCTGGTACTGCTCAGCCAGCTGCTGTGCCTCCCTCAGCAATCCGTCGCGCAACGCCTGCTTCTGTTTCAGATCCTGCTCAGCATCACGAACGGCCTGATTGAATTCATGGCCCGAACCCTGAGGAGTCTCCTGGGAGGGGACAATGTTGAGATTATCCGACCTTCCGGTTTCAACCATCTGGGTCCGCCCAAGACATTCGGCAGGCAGCGTCTGCATATTATCGGTCATATACAGTTTTCCGTGTTTGTCGCGACAGGAGTAGATGACCGCCTGAGCAGTCGTCCACGAAAAAATCGTAACAAAAAGTAAAAGCAGTCCTGTTTTCATCGGTATCTCCTCTAATCTTGGGATCAGAAACCAGCTTATCAAAAAATCAAAACGTCTTGTCACTATCAAGCAAAATCGTCACCGGTCCATCATTGACAAGCTCGACAGCCATGTCAGCCTGAAATTTTCCGCTTTGGACTTCAATCCCCCGCTGGCGCAGCTCTTCGATAAAATAACGACAGAGAGGCTCTGCCTGTTCCGGAGGGGCGGCGGCAGAAAATCCCGGGCGCCGACCTTTCCGGCAGTCTGCCAGCAAGGTAAACTGGGACACAACCAACACTTTACCATTACAATCAAGAATTGAAAGATTCATTTTGCCGGCAGTGTCCTCAAATATTCTCAAATCGGCGGTTTTGTTCGCCAGATAGGTCGCAGCCTTTTCATCATCGCCGTTTTCCACCCCCAGCAGAACAAGCAGTCCGGTATCGATAGCGGCGATCGGTTTGTTATCGACAACAACTCCGGCTCGGGAAACCCGTTGAATAACTGCGCGCATCTCAGTTGCCCTCCAGCCAGGTATCGAGAACGGTGCCAATGTCAGCCGGACGCACCAAACAGACATCAACATAATCGGGCTGCTGCTGAACAGACTGCGGTGGACCAACCAGAACCGTTTTCATCCCGAACTGTTTTGCCATCCGTAAATTCTGCGGCTGATCCTCGACCATTATACACTCTTCGCCCGACAGCTCTAAGCTTTCCAGAACCTGCCGGTAAGGGTCGGGGTTTGGTTTTGGCTGGTAATCGGCAATCCGGATATCAAAAACATCGGCAAACAGTCCATCCAGACCCAACGCACTCACAACCCGATCAACATGACAGCGCGACCCGTTGCT
Source organism: uncultured Geobacteraceae bacterium (assembly GCA_964592545.1). GTDB lineage: Bacteria > Desulfobacterota > Desulfuromonadia > Desulfuromonadales > Geopsychrobacteraceae > Desulfuromusa. The sequence continues at coordinate 764 of CAZQFI010000295.1, read as the reverse complement.
GAAAATATAACTTGGAATAGCAACGTGACTCAACATCGCCTGCAATTCACGGTCAACCGAAAGTCTGCTGCCGACATCAACCGCATGGACGTAATCGAGATAGTCCTCCGGATCGATATCATGGTGCCGGATCAGGCCCTGCAGGGTTGCACCGTAGTCCCGCCAGTAGCGGCGCCGCAGGGTATCAACATCCGCAGGCTCAATCGCAACGATATCCTCCATGTAGCGATTAATGCGAACATCAATTAAGGAGAAAAGGTCACATTCTGCAGGATAAAGGGTATTGTCGAGATCAAACAGAAGCGCCTTCATATAATTTTCCTGCTATTTTGGATCATAGTCACCGCTGAAAACCTCGACCGCCGGACCCGTCATCATCACAGCTCCATCCTCTATCCACTCGAGTTCCAGATCCCCTCCGCGCAGATGATTCACAATCTTTCGCCCGGTCCGCCCGGTCAAAACCCCGGCAACGGTCACGGCAGAAGCACCGGTTCCACACGCCAGTGTTTCCCCGGAACCCCGCTCCCAGGTCCGCTGAATCACCTCACCCGAGCTGACAACCTGAACAAATTCAACATTGACCCGTTCCGGAAACCATTCGTGATTTTCGATCAGCGCTCCGATCTCGGCGACGGGAAAGGTCTCAACGTCATCGACAAAAACGACCGCATGAGGGTTCCCCATTGAGACAGCGGTCAACTCATACGACGTTCCGGCCAGTTCGATAGGAACGGCGACCGCAGTTTCTGTTACAGGGCCGG
>CAZQFI010000294.1:0-5075 GCA_964592545.1 uncultured Geobacteraceae bacterium | reverse complement strand
GCCATGCCGGGTAAAATCATTCAGGGATTGCGTAAGGCCGGGGTGAAAAATCCCGTTTTTATGCTTGATGAAATTGACAAAATGAGCACCGATTTCCGTGGTGATCCGTCATCTGCGCTTCTGGAGGTTCTCGACCCTGAGCAGAATAACAGTTTTGCCGACCATTTTCTTGATGTTGATTACGATTTATCTCAAGTGCTGTTTGTTGCGACAGCAAACAGTCTGCAGGCAATTCCCCGGCCATTGCACGACCGCCTTGAGGTGATCCGGGTTGAAGGTTATTCGGAGGAGGAGAAACTCCATATTGCCCGGCGTTACCTCCTTGGTAAGCAGACAAAAGCACACGGTTTGACAGAGATGGAAATCCGCTTTTCCGATCGGGCAATCTACGAAATTATCAGAAGTTATACCCGTGAGTCAGGCGTACGTAGTCTTGATCGCAACATCGCTGCTGTGATGCGTAAACTTGCCCGGATGTCGCTTGTTGATCATTCTGCGACCAGATTCACTGTCGGTGAACGGCAAATTCGTAAGTTTCTCGGTGTTCAGCAGTATCAGCATGGATCGCGCGAGGAACAGGATCAGGTCGGAATTGCGACCGGTCTGGCATGGACCGAAACCGGCGGTGAGCTTCTGACGATCGAAGTGACAACATTACCGGGGCAGGGGAAGCTGATGATTACCGGTCAGTTGGGTGATGTGATGCAGGAGTCGGCCCAGGCGGCGTTGAGCTATATCCGATCCCGTTGGCAGGAGCTGCAGCTTGACGAAGATTTTTATTCCAGGCTCGATATCCACATTCATGTCCCGGAGGGAGCTGTCCCCAAAGATGGCCCCTCTGCAGGCATCACGATTGCGACGGCACTCGCTTCTGCGTTAACCGGTCGCCCCGTCAGAAAAGATCTGGCAATGACTGGCGAGGTGACATTGCGCGGCCGGGTTCTGGCGATCGGCGGGTTGAAGGAAAAACTGCTGGCCGCACGGCGTGGAGGGGTCACCAAGGTTTTGATTCCGCTGGAGAACAAAAAGAATCTTGTCGAGGTGTCACCCCTTGTTCAAAAAACGATCGACGTTGAACCCGTTGATCATATGGATAAAGTCCTTGAATTTGCTCTTGACATTCCACAATAAATCAGAGTCGGTTTGATTGTGTCGGGAAAAGATTTATTTATTGAGAAAGCCCGTAAAATGGGGAAAAACATCTTGACAGTTTTTTTAGAAACCTGATATATCTTAACGCGTTTTTGCGCAACTGAACTTACATAAAACTTACGAGGAGGTATGCTTGTGACTAAAGCGGATCTGGTCAATGCAATGGCAGAAAAGGCGGGGCTTAGCAAAACTGATGCAGAAGGAGCTCTGAAAGCTTTTACTGAGGCGGTAACGGATGCTCTGAAGGCGGGAGAGAAAGTTGCTATGGTAGGTTTCGGAACCTTCAGTGTTGGTGATCGTGCCGCACGTACTGGTCAGAATCCACAAACTGGTGAGAAAATTCAGATTGCCGCTGCCAAAGTACCAAAGTTCAAAGCTGGCAAGGCTCTGAAAGACGCAGTAAATTAATATTTAGTTTCAAGCAGATAGAAGTATAAGAAGTAGGAAGTATAGGCTGTCCATCTTCAATCCCCACCTGGGCACGAGTTACTTCCTATTTCTATCTGCGGGGCTGTAGTAGAGTTGGTTACAACGCCGGCCTGTCACGCCGGAGGTCGCGGGTTCAAGTCCCGTCAGCCCCGCCATTTTAAAATATAAAAAGTTCCAGGGCGAATAGCTCAGCTGGGAGAGCGCCTGCCTTACAAGCAGGATGTCGGGGGTTCGAGCCCCTCTTCGCCCACCAAATTCTGGGGCTGTAGTAGAGTTGGTTACAACGCCGGCCTGTCACGCCGGAGGTCGCGGGTTCAAGTCCCGTCAGCCCCGCCATTCAATATAAAAAAGGCTCCTGCATTGATAATGCGGGAGCCTTTTTTATTGTCAAATCGGATTTTTTTTACGAGAGCTGTTCCACCAGGTGTTGATAGGCCGCCTGTGGTTCTTCAACTGCCATCAATGCCGAAATGACTGCAATCCCGTGTGCTGCAGTCTGGACAATTTCACGACAGTTGGAACGTTTGATCCCTCCCAGCGCATAGACGGGGAGTTGGCTGTTCTGACAAACCGTCCGGAGTGATTCAATTCCGACAGGATCACCCATACCGCCCTTGGAAGGTGTATAAAATACCGGTCCATAAGTGACAAAATCGGCTCCCTGTTGATGTGCTTCGACAATCTCTTCAGGAGAGTGCGTCGAGACTCCGATCAGGGAACTTTCTCCCAGAATTTTTCGGGCAGCTGCAACCGGTAATGAATGGTGGCCGAGATGAACCCCATCGGCCGCTACCGCCTGTGCTACATCGATTCGGTCGTTGATCAGCAGTCGACAGGCATATTTATCGGTCAGAGCACGCATCTTTAGCGCCAGTGGCAACAGCTCTGCGGCAGAAAGATCCTTCTCCCGCAATTGCACCATACCAATTCCGGAGCAGAGTAACTCTTCGACGAGTTCAAGAAATGTCCATGTTTCGTGAACCTGATGACGATCGGTAATCAGATAGAGGTTGGGGAGAGGGGAAGTCATTATCCTGCTCTCTCTAAAAATATGCTGTCCCAGTCTTTCCAGACGGCTTCGTAACCGTGTGACTTCAGGAAAGCTTCGACTTCTACCGGAGAACGTTCATCACTAATGGAAAACTGTTCAGCATCGTGATCCTTTTCACCGTAGCCTCCGGGGGCTGTAGATGATCCGGCACTCATCTGCGTGATACCGAGCGGAAGCAGATTGTTCCGGAGCTCAGCACTCTCTCGGGTTGAGAGGATCAGGCCGGCATCGGGAAGAAGGAGGCGCAGGGCACAGATAAACTGAGTCAATTGGCGGTCATCAACGATACTGTTGGGCTGAAAACCACCATCCGCAGGACAAATCCGTGGAAACGAGATAGTCACCTGGGTACGCCAGAATTTTCTTGCCAGATAGAGGGCATGGAGACCGCTGTAAAAGACGTCACTCAAGCTGTTTCCAAGTCCCAGGAGTGAGCCAACCCCAATGCGGCGCAAGCCTGCTTTTCCAGCGCGTTCCGGGGCATCAAGCCGGTAATCGTAGTCACTTTTTGGTCCGTATGGGTGGAGTTGCCTGTATAGATTGTTGTCGTAGGTTTCCTGATAAAGGGTCAGACCATCGACTCCGGCAGCGACCATTCGGCGATATCCATCGGTGTCCATCGGGAAGACCTCTATCGAGACCGACCCGCAGTACGTCCTGATAATCTCAACGGCCTTCTCCAGATAATCAATTCCGGCAATGCGGGGAGCTTCACCGGTCAGGAGGAGCATATGCCGAAACCCTTGCCGGCGAAGAATTTTTGCTTCACGTTCAATTTCGTCAAGAGTCAGAGTTTTACGTGGAAATCTGTTGTCGGCACTGAATCCGCAGTATTTACAACCATTGAAACATTCATTTGACAGGTAGAGTGGGGCATAGAGCAGAATGACCCGCCCAAATCTCTGACGGGTGAGTCGGTTGGCCTGTTGCGCCATATTTTCGAGCTGTTTATCACTGATATCTGGCGATAATAAATGGATAAAATTATCGATACTTAAGCGGGGCTGCCGTAATGCCCGGTCGATGTCATCCTTTGTTGTTGCTGTAATCCTCTGCAGAATATCGGCTTCAGGATAGAGTGCAAGTTGTTGCTGAAAGCTCATCAGTCGTTCCTTAAGAAACCGGTCAGCGGGCTGGAAGCTTCCGCCTGATCGCGCTGTTCGCCAAGCCCTGCGAGAAATGCTTCTCGACCTGCTTCAACGCCCTTCCTGAATGCCTGCGCCATACCGGCCGGATCAGGGGTGTCAGCAAGGGCGGTGTTGACCAGGACTGCATCGGCACCCATTTCCATTGCTTCGGCCGCATGAGACGGAGCACCAAGACCGGCATCGACAATGACCGGTATGTTGGCCTGCTCAATAATAATAGCAATGTGGTCGCGGGTTTTGACCCCTTTATTTGTCCCGATCGGAGCACCCAGCGGCATGATCGTCGCGGTACCAGCCTCCTCAAGGTGGCGAGCGAGAATTGGATCAGCAGGCATATAGGGGAGAACAATAAATCCCTCCTTAACCAGTATCTCAGCAGCTTTCAGTGTCTCAATCGGATCGGGAAGGAGATAATATGGGTCGGGCGTTACTTCAAGCTTTACCCACGGCTCACATCCGGCAGCGCGGGCCAGACGGGCCAGGCGCACCGCTTCTTCGGCATCTCTGGCACCGCTGGTGTTTGGCAACAGCAGATAGCGGTCGGTATCGATGTGAGCTAATAACGAATCTTCGGGATTGTCGATATCGACGCGGCGCAGAGCAACGGTGACAATGTCGCAGGCGGAGTGCTCCATTGCCGCGACCATCGCCTGATTTGACGCAAATTTGCCGGTTCCGACCAACAGTCGGGAATTAAAGTGCCGGTCAGCTATAACCAGTTTATCCATCACGATACCTTTATTATCCTCCACCGACAAATTGGACCAGTTCGATAGAGTCTCCGGGTTTAAGTTCAATTGTGGGATGTTCGTCTGCTGTCAGAATAGTGCGATTCAGCTCGACTACAACGCGCTCGGGGGAGAGCCCCAGTTCGCTCAGGAGCTGCTGAACTGTCAGTTGTTTGAAATATTCCTTATTGACACCGTTCACTGTCAGTTGCATGGCTCTTCCGTTGTTTCATCCAGATTCAAGAGGAGGCGTAAAACAGTATTCGCCTGATGATGAGCCGCAATGCCAACCCGGGGCGCCATTAATCCGCAGCCCGGTTCTGCCGCGGTAACCCCATCGCCACAGAGATAGAAATGATCCGTAACCTTTATTGTCCGGATCGTGTTGGACAAGTCGTGTCCGGCAACACCCGACGCCGCGACCAGGTATTTTTCAGGGTATTGACTGAGGAATGCGTTGGCCAGCATTGCCTTCTGCTCCGCCCGGTCAAATGCTTCAACCATGATATCGATATGACCAAAAACAGTGTCAATATTGTCGCGGGTGATTTTATCGTTGAACACCTC
>CAZQFI010000293.1:0-3421 GCA_964592545.1 uncultured Geobacteraceae bacterium | reverse complement strand
TGCTGCCTGATGGTTTATACCCTCTTTTGAGGTGTGCCGCGGCGTTATTTCAATATTGTTTTGATGGCGTTTGCAACGTTATCAACCCGTTCAGGCGTGATCCAATAATGGAGAACGGCACGGAATTTTCGCCGGTAGCCGGGGTAGGGGCTCATCATGATATTGTGATTTTTGAGCTCCGCAATAAATTCTTCAGGGGTTACGCCGGCACTTTCGAGCAGGGTAAAAAAGACAAAATTTGTCTGCTGGTTGAGGACCTCAAGGTCGGGAATTTCCCGTAACTGCTCTGCCAGACGGGCCGCATTATCGTGATCTTCCTGCAACCGTTTGCTCATATCGCGGATTGCTATCAATCCGGCCGCTGCGAGTATTCCCGCCTGGCGCATTCCGCCACCGAGAACTTTGCGCATCCGGCGAGCTTCGGCAATAAATTCCTTCGACCCGACCAGAATTGATCCGGCCGGAGCCGCCAACCCCTTGGAGAGGCAGAATGTCATACTGTCTGCTCCGCTAATCATCTCTGCCGGGCTGACATTGTTGGCGATTGCGGCGTTAAAAATCCGTGCTCCATCGATATGGAACCGCAGCCCATTTTTGTGGGCCAGTTCAGCAACCTGACGGGTATACGCGACGGTCAGGGGGGTGCCTCCAACGGTTCCCTGAGTGTTCTCGATCGCAACCAGCCGGGTGCGGGGGAAATGGTCATTATGGCCGCGAATCGCTTTTTCTATATCGCTTAACAGGAGGGTGCCATCATCCTGAACGGGCAGAATATGGGGAATAATTCCACCCAGCGCTGCGCAACCACCCTGTTCGTAGAGAAAGATGTGGGCTTTGTCGCCGACAATAATTTCACCCCCTCGTGGAACGTGGGTCAGCAGGGCGATCAGGTTTCCCTGGGTGCCACTGGTGACGAACAGTCCGGCTTCCATGCCAAATATTTCCGCCGCTGCGGCTTCCAGTTGGTTGACGGTCGGATCTTCGCCGTAAACGTCGTCACCGACAACGGCATTTGCCATTGCCTCACGCATTTCCGGCGTTGGATGGGTGACGGTATCGCTACGCAGGTCGATTGTTTCCATGGGGAGAGTCCTGTTCTGTCTGTCCAGAAAAGTGGCGAAAACCGAGTCAGTTATTCACACATTGCCTTGCCAAGAACGACCCATTTCTTTTTGTAGGCGAGCTTCTGAATATCGATGATTCTGACTTCGATTCCCTGACCCCGCAGCCCCTCATTGTAAAGAATGCCACAGGCGTATTTTGCGTAGTCATCTTTGTTGACACCGTCATCAATCATCCCGATTTTAAATAAAGTTTTTGAATCCCAGGTCGCATCAAGGGCGGTTGGTTCCGTATCACCCTGAAAGAATGTGACAATCTTGTCGTACTTTTCACCGAGTGATTTGGCCGAGACAAAGGCCGGAAGGGCAAGGGTTGCTGCAAGGAGAATGATAATCAGCTTTTTCATGACAGATCCTTTTGCTTTATGATGTGTTGACCGATTGAAAATATATTGACCCTCTTTTAACGCATTCCGGATAAATTGTCACCATTTTAGGTATGAATCGCAGCAGTTTCTGTGGTTGACTGTCGCAGGCAAAAATAATACAAGAGCAGACCTGTATACGAGGGGAAGAGGTCGTGATGTCCAGGCGGAAAATACTGTTTCTCTGTACCGGAAATTCGTGTCGCAGCCAGATGGCGGAGGGGTGGTGCCGGCATCTCAAGAGTGAGCTGTTTGATGCCTTCTCTGCCGGGATTGAAACCCATGGTCTCAATCCGAATGCCGTCAGGGTGATGGCGGAGGCGGGGGTTGATATCTCGGGACATAAAAGTCAACATGTCGATGAACTGAGTAATATTCATTTTGACGTTGTCGTCACGGTCTGTGGCCATGCTCACGAACATTGTCCCTTGTTCACGAATGCCGATCGGGTTGTCCATGTCGGCTTTGATGATCCGCCGGCGCTGGCAAAAAACGCAGCAAGCGCCATGGAAGCCCTCGGTCATTATCGTCGCGTGCGTGATGAGATCGGTGATTTTATTGCTGAGCTTCCCGCATCTTTGCCCCGAGATTAACGATCCTCAGTCAGGAGAGTTCATGCCCCGCAATTTTTATAAAAGAACCAGCGTAATCATCCTCTTGTTCTGTTGCTGCCTGTGGGTGACGGTCGCCTCTGCCGATCAGTCGCGGGAGGCGTCAACGGAAAAAGGGACTGCCCTGACTCTGGGACAGGCAGCAATTCTGGGTGTTGTCGAGGGGCTGACCGAGTATCTTCCGGTCAGTTCAACGGGGCATCTGCTTCTGGCCGAACGGGTTCTCTCTATCGGGACCGATCCTTCACTGACAGTCGAACAGCAGGAACAGATCAAAGAGGCTTTGGACGCCTACACGATCTGTATTCAGATCGGAGCGATCATTGCGGTGCTGGGGCTTTACTTCCGGCGGGTTCGGCAGATGGTTTCTGGGTTGCTCGGTCACGACAGTGAAGGGCGACAGTTATTCATCAACGTCCTCGCAGGATTTCTTCCCGCTGCGGTTATCGGGTTGTTATTCAACTCGCTGATCAAGTCATATTTGTTCGGAACCTGGCCGGTGGTGGCGGCATGGTTTGTCGGCGGGGTGGCCATTCTTGCTGTCAACCGCTGGAATCAACGGCGCAGGGGACAGGGTAGCGGGAGCGGCCGCTCAATCGTTGAACTGACGTGGCAGCTGGCACTGTTGATCGGTCTGATTCAGTGCATCGCCATGTGGCCGGGTGTCAGCCGCAGTCTGGTGACAATTGTCGGTGGGTTGCTGGTAGGATTGTCACTGGCTGCCGCGGTTGAGTTCAGTTTTCTGCTTGGCCTGATTACCCTGAGTGCCGCGACGGCTTATGATGCCCTGAAGCACGGCCAGGTGATGTTGCAGACCTTCGACGGTTTATCGTTGCTGGTCGGGGTTGTTTTCGCCTTTGTTGCCGCATTATTGTCGGTGAAATGGATGGTCGGGTACCTGAACCGTCATGGGCTGGCGATCTTCGGTTATTATCGTGTGATGCTGGCTGGTGTTGTCGCTGCTCTGGTGATGGCGGGTCTGGTGTAGCAGGAGATAGTCCGACAGCGCACATGTTTCCCCGTCACCAGCCCTTGTTGCCTCTTTACAATGCTCATCCTGAGATTTTTACGAAATTAGAACGGCGTTTAAAAAGGGTTGTTCTTGGGGTGCAGAGGTGTTATTTTAGACTATATTTTTCCACCCAACTGCTGAGAAAATATGCACAAAATAGCTTGTCATGAATGTGACCTGGTTCACGATATCCCCCCCATGCCGGAGCGGGCGGCTGCACGTTGTGTCCGTTGTGGATCGGTGCTGTTTCGTACCAGAAGAAATAGTATTGACCGTACCCTCGCCTGGACGTTTGCCGGACTGGTTCTTTAT
>CAZQFI010000292.1:0-4174 GCA_964592545.1 uncultured Geobacteraceae bacterium | reverse complement strand
GGGCCAAAAAACCAGAGGAGCAGCACCCCATTGAATAGCAACAGGATGAAGAAGCCGATCCCCCACAACCGGACCCGTCTCTTCCGGGAGGGAGCAGGCTCATGGACAGTCCGAACCGTTTGTCCGCTTTTCTTCTGCTGGTTACTTTCCGATTTTTTCAGTGCTTCAAGAATAAAGGACATCGTCAATCACCCGTTAATCTGAATATCTGAGGCGGCAACCCGTAATTCAACCTTGCTTACCTTTTCCTGCCGCTGTGTCACACTCTCTGCTGCAGGTTGACCAAACAGCAACACCAGAAAAATAATCCCAAACACCAGCAGCGAACCCAACAGCACAATCAGAAGCCACTGCCAATAGTTCGTTTTTGTTTCAAGACCATGGCTCTTTTTACCAAAAACTTCGCTGGCAGCTTCTGTCAGCAGTGATGGGCTGACAATATTCTCCCCCTTGACGTAGGCTCCCAGCAATGCCCGGTCACACAGAAGATTGATCAAGCGGGGAACTCCCCCGCTCAGGCTGTAAAGTTTAGTGATTGTTTTCTGCGGGAAAAGGGGGCGTTCAACCCCGGCAACGGCCAGACGATGGGTCAGGTAACCCTCTATATCACCTTTTCCCAATGGCTCCAGATGATAGCGGGCAGTCACCCGTTGCGATAGCTGTCGCAGTTCAGGCCGCTCCAGCAGATGATTCAACTCGGGCTGACCGAGCATCACAACCTGAAGAAGTTTCCGCTTATCTGTCTCCAGATTCGTCAGGAGGCGAATCTGTTCCAGAACATCAACGCTCAAGTTCTGCGCTTCATCAATAATCAGAACGGTCCGTTTCCCCTCACTGTGTGCGTTAAGCAGATAGAGGTTGATCCGATCGATAAAAATTTTAACGCTCTGGTTGTTGGCGGGATAGGCAATCCCCAGTTCATCGCAGATTGTTGCCAGAAGCTCAACAACACTCAATTTCGGGTTGAGGATAAAAGCGATTTCAGAATCTTCCGGGATCTGCCCGAGGAGACAGCGACAGACCGTCGTCTTTCCTGTTCCAACCTCTCCTGTCAGCAGGACAAAGCCACTGTCGGCCTTCATCCCGTAAATCAGATGGGCCAGCGCTTCCCGGTGGCGCCCACTCATATAAAGAAACTGGGGATCGGGAGCAATCGAGAAAGGATCTTCTTTCAGACCAAAATATTCTTTATACATACATCATGCAAATCGTAGAAAAAGCAGAAAGGTTCAAGACATTACCGATATAACATAAACTGTTAGCTTCGGTCAGCCAAAACCTCAGACTGACAACTAACCCCGGGGACAACAAACCAGGCACTGGCAACCAGCAAGGCGACGGTCAGAAAAACCGGCAGGTATCCGATCCACACGATAAGGCCACCGGCAATCAGCGGAAATAATGCTGTTGTCAGACTGGTTGCACCGACAATTCCTTTATGCAGAGCCCGGTTCGTATCCGTGGTGATTTCAATCAGCAGGCCATCAAAAGCAATTTTTCTGGCTGAGATGGCCACCCCCATCAGAAAAAACACCCCCAGAAAAATTGGCAGGGCAACCCCCGAAAAGGAGAGGACAAGAAGCGGCAGAAGCGTTCCGCAAACGATACAGCCTCGGGCAACGGCGGAGAAACCAAACCGTTTTACAAAGCGCCCCCAGAAAAAGCTCGATAACAGCATGCCGCCAATCTGGACCATCAGATAATTGCCGACCTGCGCACCGCTTAAACCGTACTGATGGCTGGCATAAGCAATATAAAATGGCATCAGGGTCAAACCGAACCCGGTCAGATTGACAAGGAGGATGTAACGCAACAAGGCAGGATTATCCCGCAGATGCTGAGGGACCGCCGAAAGAACCTTGAAAAAGGAATAAACTTCACGGCCGGGCTCAACGTCCGGTTCATCAATCGCCCAGAATCCAAAAGAGGCAATAAACAGCAATCCCGAAGCAAGACCAAACATCCAGACGTAGTTATACGGATAGGTAAAATGGCCCAGAATCCAGCGGGACACAGGTGCGGTCACCAGAAATCCAAGACTGGTTAAAATCTGTCGACTGACAAAAAATCGCCCCCGCTGCTCGACAGCAAGTGATTTCCCCAGAATATCGGTATACGAAACCCCGGCAAAAGTTCCCGAGAGGGCAAAAACAAACATCAGAACGAAAACGCAGACGATCAATGTTTGTGAAGAAAGGGCATCACTCAAAGAGAGAATCGCAGCAACGATGGCAAGAGCCACGACCCGCAGCCAGATACCCAAGAGTAAAAAACCCCGTTTTCGTGGTCGGGTATGCAGATAGCTGGCAAACAGCAACTGACCGATAATCGGCGTCCCCACCATGATTGCCGTCAGCAACCCGACAAGAACGGTTCCACCACCAACCTTCACAACCAGAGAAGGCAGGACTGTATTGATCTCGGTAAATGCCGCCGTTAAAGCAAAAAATCCGGCATGCCAGAGAAACGCATAGTAATTACGCTGTACTTTTTCCATAACTCAAACATCTGGTGTTTTACAGGGAACTGAACGATGGGAGTATACTCCCGAAAAGAGAATGCATGTAAAAAAAATACCCCGCGACCAGGAGGGGGATCGCGGGGTAACATTCTGAGAGAGAGGTTTCTCTAAAAGTACTTGCCTTGTGTAAGGCATCAACGCCATCGCCTGCCACAACAATGTGTTGATGGTTCATTTATAACTAATTAAGTTACCTATGTCAACAACAAAATATAACTTTTTTTGTTATCTTTACTTTTCGCTATTTTTTACAGGTAATAGTTTCGTAAAAACACCATCAGCACCCTCTGCAAAAGGATCTTTCGTGGCATAATAAGGAGTGTTTTCAACAAAACCGACAGAGACCACCCTCTTGCAGGAGCAGTAAATATGGCTGAATGGGCTGAATCATCAGAATATACACGTCGCGAAGAGATCGCCAACAGCATCACCCATGGGATCGGGGCACTGCTTTCAGTCGCCGGGCTGGCGGTACTGGTCGGATTTTCCACAACCCGTGGAGATGCCTGGCACATTGTCAGTTGCAGCATCTACGGAGCAACCCTGATTCTCCTTTATCTGGCCTCAACTCTTTACCACAGCATTTCACAACCAAACTTCAAAGAGTTACTCCGCACCTTCGATCATTCAGCAATCTACCTGCTGATCGCCGGAACCTACACACCATTCATGCTGGTTAGTCTGCGTGGTCCATGGGGCTGGTCACTGTTCGGAACGATCTGGGGAATTGCCCTTCTTGGAATTATCCTGAAAACAACCTCCTTCGGTCGACTCCCCGGGATTTCTCTCGGATTCTATCTGACCATGGGATGGATTGTTATCATTGCAATTAAACCGCTGCTTGCTGCGCTCGATAAAGGAGGGCTGTGGCTACTGGTTCTCGGTGGGCTCGCCTACACCGGCGGAGTCATCTTCTACGCCTGGGAAAAACTCCCCTACAGTCACGCCATCTGGCACCTGTTTGTTATGGCGGGGAGCGCTTTTCACTTTTTTGCAATCCTATTCTATGTCATTCCGGCCTAACCTTTGACATTCCTCGTTCTGTTTGTACAATTGATGCCCGGACTTTGTTTTTCAGCTCTTTCAATTTCAGGAGGCAGGTATGGCACAAAAAAAGATCCTAATGCTGGTTGGAGATTTTGTTGAAGATTATGAAGCGATGGTTCCATTTCAGATGTTGACGATGGTCGGTCATCAGGTCGATGCAGTCTGCCCCGACAAAAAACCGGGAGATACCGTCAAAACAGCGATCCACGATTTTGAGGGTGATCAGACATACAGCGAAAAAGTTGGGCACAATTTTCATATCAATGCCGATTTTTCAGCTGTTTGTGCCGCCGACTACGATGCCCTGATTATTCCCGGTGGTCGCGCTCCCGAGTATCTGCGCCTCAACCCAAAAGTTCTTGAAATAACCCGTGATTTTTTCACGGCCGCCAAACCGGTGGCAGCAATCTGCCATGGACCTCAAATCCTGGCAGCGGCAGGGGTCATTCACGGAAAGTCGTGCTCCGCATATCCGGCGGTCGGTCCTGATGTGGAACAGGCAGGTGGAACCTGGCTGGCAAACAATGAGACATTCAGTGATGCCCATATCGACGGTAATCTGGTCACCGCTCCGGCCTGGCCCGCCCATCCGGAATGGATAAGAAA
>CAZQFI010000291.1:0-1959 GCA_964592545.1 uncultured Geobacteraceae bacterium | reverse complement strand
CGGTTGCTTGATCTGGTGGTCAACAGCGGTCGGTTTGAGTTTTTATTACCCCGTTTAATTGACCATTTCAAGCGATTGTCGCTGGCTCTGGAAGATCTTGACACGTTCTGGCGGGAGAAGAATCTTTACAATCAACGCCGTTCCCTGCGCGATCTTTACCTGCGGATCAACGATTATCTGTCGGCTCGGTTCACCGGTGTCTGGCTGGCTGAATTGCAGGAATCTCTCAGCCGGGATTATGCACATAACGAACGGGTTGTCGGTGGTTCAGCGCCACCATTCTTTAAGGTTGATTTGAACAAGGCAGAGAGGGATGCGGTAAGGGTGCAAGTTAAAGAGGCTGTTGCCGGGATGGAGCGAAGTGGCAAGGTTCAATATTTTTCGGCCGTCTATCACCATTTGCCTGATTCTTCAGGAAGAACGGTCCTTATTTTTTTATACACGACCAAAACGGCTTCAGGGCTACGTGTTCAAGAGTTGTTTTTAGATTAAAAAAGGCCGGGACAATGCCCGGCCTTTGATGTCTGTGTTAATTTTCTACAGTTTCTTTCGCACCGCATGCAACCTCAACCCGGCGGTTCATCGCTCGTCCCTCTGCTGTCCCGTTATCGGCGACTGGCTGACTTTCACCAAATCCGCGAGTGGCAATTTTCGATTCCGGGATATCAAAATTTGTAACAAGGCGATCCTTGACGGCAGTGGCCCGCTGTTCAGAAAGTTTCAGATTGTAGGCTGCCGCACCAGTGCTGTCAGTATGTCCATCAATGAAGACGACATTTCCGGGGAATAAGTTGATGCACTGGGCTGCTTTGGCAATTTCATCATCGTATTTATCGCTGACTTTGTTGCTGTCGTGCTCAAAATTGATATGCAGCGTCAGCTTGGTCGGACAGCCGGTTTTGTCAACAGAAACTCCTGCCGGAGTGTCCGGACATTTGTCAAGGTAGTCGAAGACTCCGTCACCATCTGAATCAAGGGGACACCCGACGTTATCAACAGGAGCACCCTTCGGTGTGTCGGGACACTGATCGATATAATCAAAGACCCCATCACCATCCGAATCAAGGGGACACCCCTTGGAATCGACAGCAGCGCCTTTGGGTGTGTCAGGACATTGATCCTGGTAGTCGAAGACTCCGTCGCCATCTGAATCAAGGGGACACCCGACGTTATCAACTGCGGCTCCCTTTGGAGTGTCAGGACATTGATCGGTGTCGTCATAGACTCCATCACCGTCGCTGTCCTGGGGAGCTGCCGCGGCAGTGACCGGAGCCGCCTTTTTCCCGAGCTGGAAAGTCAGTCCTGCCGAGTATTGGAGGTTGTTGTATGGCTCGGGGAAATCGACAAGGTGACGCACCTCTGCCCGCAGAGCAATCAGGTCATCCAGAACAAAATATTTAATTCCGGCCCCGTAGTTGAACAAAAAATGATCTCTGTCTGAGCCGTGATCTGGAGACGAACTGATCGCTCCCATCCCGACAACAAGATAAGGAACCAGTTTCTTGTCGGCGCGGAAATGGTAGAGGGCATCAAGGTGGAGTGTTTCTACTTTTGTGTCTGACGTCGAAGCATCCTCGGCATCGGCATCAGCTTTGGTATAAAAACCTTCAACCCCCCAATTTTCGGTAAAATTATAACCCAGACCAATGCCCCAGAACGAGGAGGAATCGAGTGATTGATTCCCTTCAAATACGTGTTCACCAATCATCGGAGACAGGGTGAATGCACCCGGTAGGTTAGCCGCCGCAACAGGACCGGCAAAACAGCAGAACAACAGTGCCAGCCTAAGTATTTTTCTAAACATAATCGTACCTCCCGCATCTGAATAGGAAACTCATGAGACAATCTATCTATCAGATTACCAGACTTGCGAGAAGATTCAATAGCAAATATAACCGAAAAGGTGATTTTACTTGATTGTGACCAGAAGTTCCCCATGAAAGGTTGCTTCAGTGGAGG
>CAZQFI010000290.1:0-3106 GCA_964592545.1 uncultured Geobacteraceae bacterium | reverse complement strand
GTCGCACAGCCAAGATTCAACAACCGTCCTTCAGCAAGGACAATCACCCCGTGACCATCCTCGAAGATCCAGTGATCGACCTGCGGTTTGATATTTTCGCAGCGGACCGACGGATCCCTTTCGACCGCGATCATTTCGATTTCATTATCAAAGTGGCCAATATTCCCGACGATGGCATTGTGCTTCATCTGCCGCATGTGCTCAAGGGTGATAACATTTTTGTTGCCGGTGGTCGTCACATAGATATCGGCGTAATCGAGAACATCTTCGACCCGCTTCACCTCGTACCCTTCCATCAATGCCTGCAGTGCACAAATCGGATCAATTTCGGTCACGATAACTCGCGCACCCTGCCCGCGCAGCGACTGACAGCACCCCTTACCGACATCACCATAACCACAGACAACGGCAACTTTGCCGGAGATCATCACATCGGTCGCCCGCATGATGCCGTCAACCAGTGAATGGCGGCAACCGTAGACGTTATCAAATTTTGACTTGGTCACCGAGTCATTGACGTTCATTGCCGGAAAGAGCAGCGAGCCCTCTTCGGCCATCTGATAAAGGCGATGCACACCGGTGGTTGTCTCTTCAGTAACCCCCTTGATCGAAGCGGCTGTCCGCTCCCAGCGACCGCGCTCCTTTGCGATCGACGTTGCGAGTGTCTTGACCAGTTCAGTCCAGTCTTCGGGATCGTCCTCGGAAAGTTCAGGAACCCCCGATTTTTCCCATGCGTTCCCCTTCAGCACAAACATTGTTGCGTCGCCGCCATCGTCGAGGATCATATTCGGATACGCGTCATCGGGCCAGGTCAGCGCCTGCTCAGTGCACCACCAGTACTCCTCAAGGCTCTCCCCTTTCCAGGCATAAACCGGAACCCCCTGAGGATCGTCTTGTGTTCCATTCGGTCCAACCGCAATCGCGGCGGCGGCGTGATCCTGGGTTGAAAAGATATTGCACGAGCACCAGCGAACTTTTGCCCCCAGTTCGACCAGTGTTTCAATCAGGACAGCGGTCTGGATTGTCATATGGAGGGACCCGGTAATCAACGCTCCCCGCAGCGGATATTCCCCGGCATACTCTTCCCGCAACGCCATCAGACCGGGCATCTCTTCCGGAGCAAGTTGAATCTCTTTGCGACCCCAATCGGCCAGCGACAGATCCTTTACTTTAAAATCATTGAAGTTTGACAATTGTCTTCTCCTTATTTTTTTGAAAGATAGAGCCGCTTGTTTATCACACCTGAATCGGAGGAGCAAGTTGGGCTGAAATCATCATTAAAATATCGCTAATTTTTCACAAAAAAACGACACATCAACAAATCATGTGCTATAAAGTGAAGTTAGTTGCACACAGACATAAGTCCCGCCATTCCGGTCGGGGCATCTATTTATTTACACCTGACACAGCAAGGGGTTGAAGATGAGTGAAATCATTGATATCTACGCCCGTGAGATCCTCGATTCACGCGGCAATCCGACAGTTGAAGTAGAAGTCGCACTCGAGACCGGCGTTATTGGCCGCGCCGCTGTTCCAAGCGGTGCATCAACCGGTGAGCGCGAAGCATTGGAACTGCGTGACGGCGATAAAAGCCGCTACCTCGGCAAAGGGGTTTTAAAAGCCATCGATCATGTCAACGATGTCATCGCAATTGACCTGATCGGCTGGGAAGCCAGCGACCAGATCGGTATCGACCGTAAATTGCTGGAACTTGATGGAACCGATTTCAAAAGCAAGCTCGGCGCCAATGCCCTGCTGGGTGTCTCCATGGCATGTGCCAAAGCGGCTGCCGAAGATGCAGGGCTGCCCCTCTACCAGTATATCGGTGGCGCCAACGCCAAAGAACTTCCTTTGCCGATGATGAATATCATCAACGGCGGTGAGCACGCCGACAACAACGTCGATATCCAGGAATTCATGATCATGCCCGCCGGTGCCGACAGCTTCAAAGAAGCACTGCGGATGGGCGCTGAGATCTTCCATGCGTTGAAAAAAGTGCTGAAAGACAAAGGCTACAACACCTCGGTCGGCGATGAGGGCGGCTTTGCACCCAATCTGAAGAGTAACGAAGAAGCATTGCAGGTCATTATGGAAGCGATTGCAGCCGCCGGCTACAAAGCGGGTGAAGATGTCCTGCTGGCCCTCGACGTTGCCGCATCGGAAATCTATCAGGATGGCAAATACAATTTTGCCAACGAAGCCCAACCCCTCAAAACAGCTGCTGAAACGGTCGCTTTTTACGAAGAGCTGGTTGATCGCTACCCAATCGTTTCCATCGAAGATGGTCTGGCAGAAAATGATTGGGACGGCTGGAAACTGATGACCGACAAATTAAGCAGTAAAATTCAGATCGTCGGTGACGACCTGTTTGTCACCAACACCAAGATCCTGCAAGAAGGGATCGATAAAGGGATCGCCAACTCGATTCTGATCAAGGTCAACCAGATTGGCACCTTGACCGAAACGCTGGAAGCCATCGAAATGGCAAAACGGGCCGGCTACACCGCCGTTGTCTCCCACCGTTCCGGTGAAACCGAAGACACCACCATCGCCGACCTTGCCGTCGCCACCAACGCCGGACAGATCAAAACCGGATCGCTGTGCCGTACCGACCGGATCTGCAAGTACAACCAGTTACTGCGGATAGAAGATGAGCTGGATGAAACTGCAGTATTTCGAGGAAAAGATGTTTTCTATAATCTGAAGTAAGAGCAACAAATCAGTTAGATACAAAACGGGGGACATGTAGCCAATACATGTCCCCCGTTTACCGCAACCTGCCGACCTTGATCTTTTCTCCCTACACTGGATACAGCAAATAACTATTTCCCGTCTTCTCCCGCTTCAACCGACCACTGTCGGCCATCTCCTTAACAATCTTCTGCAACTGTTTCTTATCGGTATCACTCAAGAGCCCGTAAAGCTCAGTCTGTTTCATCCCTGCATTCTTTGCAACCTCAGCCAGAATCGCATCTTCCAGAGTGGCCGGTTCAGCAGGCGTTTCAACAACCTCTTCAATCGGTGCCGGTGCGGGCTCAACCTTTTCGGCAACCGGATCTGGCGTCTCTTTTTCCGGGCTTTTGGGTGGCTCCGGTGTCATGGCCGC
>CAZQFI010000289.1:0-8947 GCA_964592545.1 uncultured Geobacteraceae bacterium | reverse complement strand
GAGTTGAAACAGATGCAGGAGCAGCAGCGGCGATTCGATGTGATTCTGTTTGATCCACCATCGTTTTCAACGACCCGGAAAAGTCGTTTTTCAACCCACGGGGGAACGGCCCGACTGGTGACCGCGACGTTACCGCTGCTCGAACCGGGTGGTTTGCTGATCAGTTCAAGCAATCATCAGAAAGTTTCGCTGGACGATTATTTGAAGGAACTGCGGCGGGGTGCAGTGCAGGCAGGGAATGATCTGAAAACAATTTTTACCAGTGGTCAGCCCGAAGATTTCCCCTGTTCGGTCAGTTTTCCCGAGGGGCGTTACTTGAAATTTGTTATCAATGTTAAATCGTAACCATTTTTGTGTTATTATCGATGTTCAGTTTGAAGGATGAACACTTAACCCTGAAATAAGGAGGACAAAATGTCGGTTGTAAGAAAATTGAGACACACAATGTTTTTTGTTATTGCTGCGGCGATGATCTTCAGTTCGGTTGCCACGGTACAGGCAGCGCCCAAGGAGCGTAACTATCTGCTTGCGACAGCATCAACGGGTGGAACCTATTACCCGGTTGGTGTGGCCCTTTCAACCCTGGTTAAAGTCAAGCTGCAACCAAAGCAGAAAATTGGTATGTCGGCCATCAACTCGGCAGGTTCGGGTGAAAATGTCAAATTGCTGGGCAAGAACGAAGTTCAGTTTGCTATCCTGCAGGGTCTATATGGCGCTTACGCATGGAATGGAACCGGTCCGATTGCCAGCCTGGGTCCCCAGAAAGAGCTACGGGCGGTCAGTATGCTCTGGCAGAATGTTGAACACTATGCTGTCCTGAAAAAGTTTGCTAAAACTGGTACCGTGGCCGATCTCGTCGCCATGAAGGGCGAGTCGATGTCGATGGGGAAAAAGAACTCGGGAACTATCGGCTCCAATACCGTTTTGCTGGGAAATCTTGGGATCGATATCAACAAAGACTACAACCTGATCCATGTCGGTTATGGCCCGACTGCTGACGCTCTACAGAATGGCCAGATCTCCGGTTTTGGTATTCCAGCCGGTGTTCCGGCCAGTGCGGTAACAAAAGCTGCTGCAAATCTTGGCGCAAAAATGGCGATTCTCGATTTTACGGATGAGCAGATGAAGCAGGCCGACGGTGGCCTCGGTCTCTGGACCCGTTACGTTATTCCTGCCGGAACCTATCCCGGTCAGAAAAAAGAGATCAAAACAATTGCCCAGCCGAACTTCCTCGCGGTTCGCGCCGATGTTGACGAAGATGCTGTGTATAAAATCACCAAGACCATTTATGAAAACCTCCCCTTCCTGAATGCGATCCACGGGGCAACCAAAGCGATGGCGATTGAAAAAGCGATCTCCGGTCTGCCGATGCCACTTCATCCGGGTGCCGCAAAATACTATCAGGAAGCTGGAATCAAGATTCCTGCACATTTGCTCGCCAAATAGGCTGTTGAAATTTTTAGTTTGATTTGCGACCACCCTGCAAGGGGTGGTCGTATTGTTTGATCTGGAGAATTCCTGTTATGCTCGAAACCGAAGTGGAAGTTCACCCTCTACAACAGCGGACGTTGCTGGTTCTTGGCGTCGCAATTTCGCTACTGCACATCTGGTTTAATGTTATTACCGTTCTTCCGGCCCTCTGGCAGAACTCTCTCCACTTTGCCGGCTTTGCCCTGATAGCAGCACTGGTTTATCCCCTGAAAAAAGGGGGAGGTCTGCCGTGGCGGATCTCCGATATTGCTCTCGGGCTGATTGCTGCCGGGTCGGCTGTCTATATGATTGCGATGGAGGATGCCATTTATGCCCGCGGGGTGAGTTTATCTGCCGCCGAATGGGTTGTCGGGGTTATCCTGATCCTCTGTGCGTTGGAATTTACCCGCCGGGTGGCGGGATGGTTTATCCCTGTCCTGATTATCATTGCTCTGACCTATGTCGGTTGGTGGGGACGATTTGTCCCCGGCGTGTTCAAGTTTGGTGGACTGACGGCTGAAACAATTTTGTTCCGCAGTATCTATGGTGATGACGCCCTGTTTGGAACGATTGCACGAATTTCCTCAACCTATGTTTTCATGTTTATCCTGTTTGGTGCGTTTCTGTTACGTTCGGGAGCCGGGGAGTTTGTTATTGACCTGGCCCGTTCGGTCGCCGGACGGTTTGTCGGTGGACCGGGACTGGTTGCCGTGATGGCCTCGGGGTTGATGGGGACAATTTCCGGGTCGGCAGTCGCCAACACGGCATCAACGGGGGTCATCACTATCCCGCTGATGAAAAAGGCGGGGTTCCCGGCAAAATTTGCGGCCGGTACCGAAGCTGCCGCATCAACCGGCGGTCAATTAATGCCGCCGATTATGGGTGCCGGTGCTTTTATTATGGCGACCTATACCCAGATTTCATACAACACGATTGTGCTGGTGAGTATTCTCCCGGCCATTCTCTATTTTGCTGCTGTCGGTTTTTTTGTGCGAATTGAGGCCAAACGGAGCTACGTCACTGCTGTCGATGATGAGCGAATTTCAGCGCTTGAAGTTTTGAAAAAGGGTGGCATTGTTTTTCTCGCTCCCATTGGGGTGCTTATTGCCCTGTTGATTTACGGTTTTACTCCAACGTATGCAGCAGGAATCAGCATTGTCGCCGTAGTTATCTCATCGTGGTTCAGTGCCAATAAAATGGGAATCAAAGAGATTATTGAAGCGATGGCACTTGGTGCCCAGAATATGGTGATGACGGCTATTCTTCTGTGTGCTGTCGGTCTGATTGTTAACGTTATTGCAACTGCCGGTGTCGGAAATACCTTTTCATTGATGATCACTCAATGGGCAGGTCACAGCATGATTATCGCGATTCTGCTGGTTGCGCTGGCGTCGCTGGTGCTGGGAATGGGGTTGCCGGTGACGGCGGCTTACATTGTTCTGGGAACCCTGTCGGCTCCGGCACTGCACGGACTGATTGCTGATGGCATGCTGGTCGATGCGCTGGCAAACGGTCAGGTGAGTGAAACGGCAAAAGCGATCTTTATGCTGGCGGCTCCTGAACATCTGGCGCAAATTGGCAGTCCGATGGCTCATGAAGCGGCCCGGGCAATCATTGATGCTGTCCCGGTTGATCTGATCAGTGCTGTACGGGAATCGATGCTGAGTCAATCGGTGTTGATGTATGCTTTACTGTCGGCACACCTGATTGTCTTCTGGTTGAGCCAGGATTCAAACGTTACCCCTCCCGTTGCGTTGGCGGCGTTTACCGGTGCCGCGATTGCCGGGACCAAGCCGATGGAGACCGGTTTTCAGTCG
Organism: uncultured Geobacteraceae bacterium; assembly: GCA_964592545.1. GTDB lineage: Bacteria > Desulfobacterota > Desulfuromonadia > Desulfuromonadales > Geopsychrobacteraceae > Desulfuromusa. The sequence continues at coordinate 5,660 of CAZQFI010000289.1, read as the reverse complement.
TGGAAAATTGCCAAGGGGCTGTATGTTGTCCCGCTGCTGTTCGCTTATACCCCGTTCGTCGGGGGTGAATGGCACGAGGTTTTCGGGATTTTCTTTTTTGCCCTGTTCGGAATGTACGCCTTTGCGGCCGGGATTGAAGGTTATATGGAGTCGAAGCTGAATATTCTATTCCGCCTGCTCACTCTCGCTGCGGCCGGTGCGATGCTCTGGCCGACAACCTGGCTGATTCACGGTGCCGGGCTGGCAGGATTGATCGTTATCTTCTACTTCAACTGGCGGGCAGGACAGAGTCCTGATGATGGGAAGGCGGCAGTTGAGGCGGTCTGATCCGCTAGCTCTCCCCAAAATGAACTATGAATCGGTCAACCCTAATAGGGTTGGCCGATTTGTTTATTCTATCGCTGTTTTTTTACCGGAGTTCAGTTATACTCACCGGCTCATATTAAAAATAATCCTTTGTCCTATTCAGGAGAATCAGATGTTTCGTGAACCAAAAGAGGCTGTCAAAGAGTTACAGGAAAAACTTCAGGAATTATGGAGGTATCTTTGACGTCCCGGGGAAACGGGAACGTGTCTCTGAACTGGAAGCTGAAATTGCCAAGCCCGATTTCTGGGATCGTGGCGAAAAAGCTCAGGAGCGCCTTAAAGAACATACAATGTTGAAAAAAATTGTTGAGGATTGCACCTCAACAAAGCAGCAGCTGGACGATATTCAGGTTCTTATCGAACTGGGTGAAGAGGGCGAAGACGAAGAGACGCTGGAAGAGGTTAACGGACTGCTTCCCGATCTGAAAAAGCTGATCGGCCGGATGGAGTTCGCCCGGATGTTGTCGGGTGAACACGATGCCAGCAATGCAACCCTCAGTATTAATGCCGGTGCCGGAGGGACAGAGGCTCAGGACTGGGCCGATATGGTGCTGCGGATGTACTTGCGTTATTGTGAACGTAAAGGGTTCAAGACCGAGTTCACCGAATATCAGCCGGGCGATGATGCGGGACTGAAGGGGGCGACATTCACTGTTGAAGGGGCCTATGCCTACGGATACCTGAAGTCGGAAAGCGGTATCCATCGTTTGGTCCGGATTTCACCGTTTGATGCCAACTCCCGTCGCCATACCTCGTTCTGCTCGGTTTTTATCTTTCCTGAGCTTGATGATTCGATCGATATTGAAATTGAGGAAAAAGATATCAAGGTCGATACGTTTCGCGCCAGTGGTGCCGGCGGGCAGCATATCAACAAGACCGATTCGGCGATCCGGATCACCCACATCCCGACCGGAACCGTGGTCGCCTGTCAGAATCAGCGTTCCCAGCATAATAACAAGGCAACGGCGCTGAAGCAGCTGAAGGCACGTCTTTATGAGCTGGAGATGCGGAAGAAGGAAGAGGAAGCGGCCGCCTTTTCTGAAGAAAAGAAAGATATCGGCTGGGGCAGCCAGATCCGCTCTTATGTCCTCCATCCTTACCGGATGGTCAAGGATCACCGTACCGGCTATGAGACAGGGAACACCGATGCGGTTCTTGATGGTGATCTTGATGCCTTTATCGAGGCGTATCTGTTGCAGGGCAAATAACGGTTGGTGTGCTACGGCGTTTTTCTTTCGGGAAAACGCCGTAAATGATTGACTTGCCAATCTGTTTTGAATAGATTCAGCGGTTAAATATTCTCCCCCCTTTTGCTGAAGGAGCAGTCATGCAAGATGCTGAAATTCCTGTCGGTTTGACGTTTGATGACGTTCTGCTGGTTCCCGCACACTCTCAGGTCCTCCCCAAAGAGGTTGATCTGACCACTCAGTTAACCCGGAAAATCACCCTGAATATCCCGCTTCTTTCGGCTGCAATGGATACTGTCACAGAATCACGGGCGGCAATCGCCATGGCTCGTGAAGGGGGGCTGGGAATTATCCACAAAAATATGAGTCCTAAATCTCAGGCAACTGAGGTTGATCAGGTCAAGAAATCGGAGAGCGGGATGATTGTTGATCCCATCACCATGGCTCCCGATCAGAAAATTTCAGAAGCTCTTGATGTGATGAGAAAGTATCGCATTTCGGGTGTTCCGGTGACCAAGAACGGCAAGCTTGTCGGGATCATGACAAATCGTGACCTGCGCTTTGAAACCAATCTTGATCAGCCGATTGCTAACGTGATGACCAAGGATAAATTGGTCACGGTTCCGCCGGGAACGACCCTCGAAGAAGCAAAGTACCATCTCCATGAGCACCGGATTGAGAAGTTGCTGGTTGTTGATGACGATTTTGTCCTTCAGGGGCTCATTACGATCAAGGATATCGAGAAAGTCCGCAAATATCCCAACTCGTGCAAGGATGATCTTGGTCGTTTGCGGGTTGGTGCCGCAGTCGGTGTCGGGGCAGATCTCGATGAACGCGCTACCGCACTGGTGGATGCCGGGGTTGATCTGCTGGTTGTTGATACGGCTCACGGCCACAGCCAGGGGGTCATCGAGACGATTGCTCAGCTGCGGAAGGATTTCCCCGCGGTGCAGTTAATGGCGGGAAATATTGCGACCGGGGCGGCCGCCAAAGCATTGATTGATGTCGGTGTCGACGCCGTTAAGGTGGGTATCGGGCCGGGTTCTATTTGTACCACCCGGGTTGTTGCCGGGGTTGGGATGCCGCAGATTTCGGCCATTCAAAATGTTGCGAAAGTGACCCATGCTGCCGGTATTCCACTGGTTGCTGATGGTGGCATCAAGTTTTCGGGTGACCTCCCCAAAGCGATTGTTGCCGGGGCCGACATCATCATGATCGGTTCACTGTTTGCCGGGACTGAGGAATCTCCCGGGGAAACGATCCTCTATCAGGGGCGAACCTACAAGGCGTACCGGGGGATGGGGAGCCTCGGGGCGATGAAGAAGGGGAGCAAGGATCGCTACTTTCAGTCGGGAGAGCGGGATGTCAAGCTGGTTCCCGAAGGGATTGAAGGTCGGGTCCCCTACCGTGGGCCTCTTTCCGATAACATTCACCAGCTGATCGGTGGTTTGCGCTCGGGGATGGGCTACACCGGGTGTCGGACGATCAAAGAGTTGCAGAAAAAAGGTGAGTTTGTCCGTATTACCAATGCCGGATTGCGTGAATCGCACGTTCATGACGTCATCATTACTCAGGAAGCACCCAATTACCGGATTGAACGGAGCGGTTGATTGTATGTCGGATATCCATAGTGAAAAAATACTGATCCTCGATTTCGGTTCTCAATACACTCAGTTGATTGCCCGCCGGGTCCGTGAGTGCCATGTCTACTCGGAACTCCATCCATTTGATATGGGACTGGACGAGATTAAAGCGTTCAAGCCACAGGGGATTATTTTGTCGGGTGGTCCCAAGTCGGTTTATGAAGAGGGGGCTCCGGAGATTGCCGAGGAACTGTTTGAACTGGGAATTCCGGTTCTGGGGATCTGCTATGGAATGCAGTTGATGAGCTGCCACTTCGGTGGGCGTGTCGTCGCTTCGGGAAAGCGGGAGTACGGTCATGCCGAGCTTTTTGCTCAGGGACAGCCCGGTCCGTTGTTTGATGATTTTTTTATTGATGGAAAAGTATCGGTCTGGATGAGCCACGGCGATCATGTTGAAACTCTCCCCGAGGGGTTTGAGGTTGTTGCGGCGACGGCGAATGCGCCGGTATGTGCTATCCAGAACGTTGAGCGTCAGCTTTATGGTGTGCAGTTCCACCCCGAGGTTAACCATACACAAAACGGCGAGACGCTTCTCGATACCTTTGTCCGTAAAATCTGCGGTTGCCGGGGGAACTGGACCCCGGAGCAGATAGTTGCCGATGCCGTTGCACGGATCAGGCAACAGGTCGGCACCGATCAGGTGATTCTCGGGCTGTCAGGCGGAGTCGATTCTTCTGTCGCGGCAGCTTTGATCCACCGGGCGATCGGTGATCAGCTTCACTGTGTTTTTGTCGACAACGGTCTGCTGCGCCTCAACGAAGGTGATCAGGTGATGGCGACATTCGCCGAGAATATGGGGGTCAAAGTCATCCGGGTCAATGCTCAGCAACGTTTTTACACCGCTCTCGCAGGGGAGACCGATCCTGAGAAGAAGCGTAAAATTATCGGCAATCTGTTTGTTGATATTTTTGAGGAAGAGTCAAAAAAAGTTACCGATGCAAAATGGCTGGCACAGGGGACGATCTATCCCGACGTGAGTGAGTCAGCGGGGGCAAAGACCGGCAAGGCACACAATATCAAAAGCCACCACAACGTCGGTGGGTTACCCGATTACATGACGTTGAAACTTCTTGAGCCTTTACGGGAGTTATTCAAGGACGAAGTTCGGGTGATTGGTGAAGAGTTGGGATTACCCCACGCGATGGTCTGGCGTCATCCGTTCCCCGGCCCGGGGCTGGGCGTCCGGATTCTTGGTGAAGTTAAAGAAGAATACTGTGAAATTTTGCGGCGGGCCGATGCGATTTATATCGAAGAGCTCTACAACAGCGGCCACTACCATAAGATCAGTCAGGCGTTTGCCGTTTTCCTGCCGGTCAAGTCGGTCGGAGTGATGGGCGATGGTCGGACCTACGAATACGTTGTCGCATTACGGGCCGTCGAAACCAGGGATTTTATGACGGCAGGTTGGTATCCGATGCCTTATGAAGATCTTGCCCGGATCAGTAATCGAATTATTAATGAAGTGAAGGGGATTAACCGGGTCACCTATGATATTTCAAGTAAACCGCCGGCAACGATTGAGTGGGAATAAGCTTTTTTGGAGAAAATGGGAAAAACAAAGGCCATCTGAGATTCAGATGGCCTTTGTGATTGCTGCTAGTCGAGGAGAACCTGCGGGTTGAATCCGAACCGGATTGCGCCCCAGTGTTGCCCGTGAACATAGATCGGCAGGGAGAGATCGCTGAGGATTTCTCCGGTATCCCGCATGTACGTTTGTAACAGGAAATTTTCGGTATTCTGTGCGCTTCGGTACCCGGTTGGATCGTTAAATATCCGTTTGTCGCGGCTGCCGGAGACATCGAGCTCCGGATTTCCTGTCAGCGGTTTGGAAAAAATACTGTTGTGGGTCGGGGCGTAGCCGTTGACATCGACACAGATGGCAAATATTCCGGCAGGAATCTGGCTGAGGATCTGATCACAGACCGGCTGCAGGTGCTGAGCGAATAACTGATCGTAACTGGTTGAGTATTTGGTTGGATTGGTGTTGGGAATTTCCTGATAATTTGTATCAAAGACGTTGATCCCCTGATTGCTGAATTGGTCAATCTGTGTGGCTGCAGCATCGCGAAAACTGCGCCCCAATTCAAGTATCTGCTCAAAGGCCCCTTCCCCGGTGATAAAACGGGCAACCAGCTGCTGTAACGATTCGCTGGTTGTCTGCAGTGTCACAGCGATCTGTTCGGACGATGTGGTTCGCTCCCCGACAATGTTACTGAGATCACGAATCTGTGATACCTGCTGGTGTGTCTGCATATTTGCAGCCGAAATCTCTTCGACTGATGCCGTAATCTGGGTCAGCAGGCCATGATTGTCATCAAACTCTTTGATCAGTCCACCATAGTTATCGCAGGCCGTCTGTGAAACGTTCATGGTGTGTTCAGCGGCCTGGTTTATTTTGTTTGCTTCGGCCAGAGCATTGTCGATGCTATCGAGCATATCGGTAATTTGAACTGCGATCTGTTCA